>DATEOO010000024.1:0-8816 GCA_035274085.1 Candidatus Nitrosocosmicus sp. | reverse complement strand
ATGATTCAAAGCTTTAGTTACTTTTGGAATAATATCCACCCAGTTTGTTGTATTTTTCTTAATATATAAATTTAAATAAATGTGTAACTAAAAGATTTACCTCACTGAAATATCTATACAAACGACTTTTAATCTAAATTACCTTAAGTAGACCTATTTAATGAATGAATAATATTACTGTGCGTATGAAACGCTCCGTTATAGCTGCCTTTATATGGCTGGAAACACCCGGAATTGGAAAATTCCATTCTCCTTTTCGAGAAAATCCCTAATTTTGGTAGATTCAAATTCTTTTCCCCTATCTAAATTCGATCTTCCCGCAAGATTTTAATTCAAACAATTACCCGAAAAAATTGATCCTGGTAGATATGGCATCTCCGAGAATATTTTCTCAAAACCTCTTCTGACTTCATCATATCCTTTGTTTTTTAAGGGAGCAGTAAATAATAGCTTGCTTAAACAGTCTACAGCCACAAGTAAGAAGTTGTATCCACGATTGTTTTTTGATAGGGCTTGAAAATCAGCCAAATCCACTTGAACCTAAAATAATCAAATGCAAAAATGCTTACCCATCATATCAAAGTACATCGGTTAAAAATCCAGTAGGAATAATTCGACTCCGTTTGAACTTGAGCTTCCGCGGCTTGAATAAACTATAAGTCCTACTACCCTCCAAGAAGTTATCAATTTCTTTCTTTGAAATTTCAGGATGTCGTTGCTTCACAGCTTGATATAATTTGTCCTTCCCCGCAAATCCTCCAGGATTTTCTGGATCAGTATATATTTTATTTATTTTCTTATCTAGCCCCATTTCTTAGGCCTAAATGGTGTGCGATTCTTATAATCATTTATAAGAGGTTTATAAAATGGGGTATTAATTAGTTTTGCACGTAAAGCATCAGCTCCGGGTGGTGAAGGATATCCAGGTCCACCTTGGAATAAAAATAAAATAATTTGTCCAATATCTGATGATTTTATCGGCTTTTTTCCTTTCATCACTTTTGTGCCATCTGAATTCAAGCCATATTTTTCAGGATCTGACATTATCTTTTCAAATAGTTTTCTTGCTTCAGGTATATGCGCAATCGCAAGTGGGTAGTCAAGTGGGCTTTGGTATTGAGACGAAGAAGTACCTTGTCTCTTCATCTCGTTTGAGGGTGTAAATTCCTGTGATGATGGATGACTTATGCCACTGTATCGACTTTTCTTCTCAAATATTTCTTCTACTGCATTACCATCATCATCAATCAATAATCCCTCCAGTCTTCTTCCTCTTTTCCTTAGATTTTTGTCATCGGCTGGCTTAAGTATAATTTTTGTACCATCTCCGAGCACAGCTGTTTTTGGCTTCTCTTTAATTTCTTTGCGTGCCTTCAAATAGCGCCGAAGTTCTTGTTGGTAATTAATATTTTTTGCGGACAAATTCTTTCCCGGACGATCTCTCGCCTTTATCATATTTTTGCGGATGAAATTCAGGTTTATCTGCCCCTCTTCATCATCCTTCCCATCCTGTGGTTGTTGTGAGATTAAAGCTTTATACATGTCCTCAGGGACCAACATCAATTTATTAGCCATTAGTGTTAATTATCTTCGATTACTCCTCCTCCTGTAGCTTTAGACAGAATTAACCTTGTCGCCTCACTGATAATTGGAAGAAGTAATGTGGGTAAAATAAATCCGTTCCCGTGTTGAACTATCCTTTTTGCACGTTTTTCACTTCGGGCTCGAGCCAAGCTCCGTAAGTAGCTGGCGTGTGGTGCAAGTTTATTTTTCTCACGATTAGTTAGAGAAAATTTGGTTGAAAGAATATTTGAAGCCACTTCAACCAATGTTAATAATTCGTCCCTTGTGGCATTTTCAAGCAATGACAAGCGTCTTTTCTCAGATCTGGATTTCGCAATTTTGCGCAAAAACTTATAGTTCTCAAGAACTCTAGGCCCAATAACTTTTAATGGAGATCTTATATCAATCTTATTCATATTCAGTTAATAACAGGTACAAACACACAACGCTCTTCGTCTGGGAATATATTAGTTCTTAATTTTAGCATAGAATTTGAACCAGCATGCAAATCTATTAATAGATAGCCGTATAATTTTTTGCAACTTTTTTCATAAGCATCCATAAAATATTTAAGTTTATGCGGAAATAATTGCATTCCTAAGTTTCTTATAGATAGTAATGAATTGGGGGCCCGTGTAAGTATTATATATTGACTATTTAATCGCGGAACTCTAAGTGAGGGTTCAAATATATTTTGAGTAACAAAAATGAGTCCGAAATTCTGATGGTGGGCTTTTTTTGTAAACAAATCTGTCAGAGTCTTAGCATTTACAGAATTCAGCATATCATCCATAACCCAGAGGAATGGCCGAGGCATACGTGCAACCAACTCATCCGTTGGCATTCCTGAACATGTATGAAACCCTTTTGCCTCGAGTTTTGGAACTTGAGAATTGTATTCTCCATAACAATAAAGTATTGTCTTTGGTTGGGGCTTAAATAATTCCAAATTGTCTAAAATTTTATAAAGCAGTTGAGATTTTCCCGAATTTGAAGGACCTAAATATATTATAAAACAATTAAAAACGTGAAAATTATTATTATAACCTCCAATCATACATCCAAAAGGAATTTTGAGTTTTAGATCATCTTCTTTAACAGAATTTAAAGCAGTCAAATCCATTTTTCATTTGAAAAAAAATTTATGCCATTAAATATATTTGATACAATTAAAATATCATGTAAATACCATATAAACAGCATACAAATGAATGGTAAATAAAATACTCAAAGCAGCCATTGGTGATTAATTAATACGCTCCTTCTCCTCCCCCTTCTCCTTTCAATAAAAGCCAATTATCCAACATTGCCTTCATTCATTACCATCTTATTGGATTCCTCATCTGGCGGCAATGGAATATTGTTCAAATCCATACTCATATCATTGACCACATCTACTGTAGTAGATTTATCAACTTTCACTCCCTCATTCTGTGCATGATATTTCTCGGGATTAATTGGAATATTGTATGGTCTTGATCGAGCACGTATTCGGACTATTGCTTTATCCTTCACAGACCCAATTTCGGTGTCAAATTTAATAAACTTTTCTTTTTTCATCCGTGAACAATAAATCGTAACCCCTTCCCTCTGAACGGTGTAGTCAATCTCAACATTATCGCTTTTACATGTTGGGCATCGTCCCTTTGTGTCGAATTGGCAAAACCGTGGTGTGTAGAGGTAAGGACAGAATATTGTAACTCCATCAGAACTCAGTTTAAAGTCAACCTCCGCCATAAATTCATCACTTAGCCACTTTTGGGTAACAGCCATTTTAAATAGATTGGTAATAAATTTAAAGATAATATTAATTACTTAATTCTAAATGAAAAGATTATTAATCATCTGTAAATATATTATGACTAAGTGGGATGAAAGTATGGGTGTTTTGCGTGTTATTGGAAGTATTTTAGATCAAGCAATGGTTAGGAGTAAGATTATACCAAGTATACGGAAGTGGTTTATTTAGCATATCAATTGAGTCAGATGACTTTCTTTGACTTCCCTCAAACTTTATGAGTGGTTTTGTTTCATCATCATCTGTAAGCCAGCCGTTTTTTCCGCCAATGACATCAACTGATGGCTTATCATCAATTATCACTTCTACGAGCTCTAGGGGATAAAAGCGATTGTGTCCAGTCTTCCCAAATTCAACTAGGCATTTTAATCTTGGCCACATCAATCGGATACGATGGCGACAATAGTAATGCATTTGGACAGTAATTCCTACTAATTACTGTAAATAAAATATATATTTAACAAAGTGCATACCCAAGAATCCTTCATAAGCATACTGTTGAGCAGCCGATTTTAGACCAATTGTTCCAAACTTTATCTCTTTGCGTTGAAGATTTCGATCGTAGTATGTAGTTCGCAATTTCTTATCTTTCAAGTATTGGTGAACTTTGATTATAGCCTTAGGATGATTAAGGAAATCATGTAGGGCCACAATTTCGCAGTTAAGCAAATTTGAAAGAGCGTCGAGGAGATTTATATTCATATTCGAAATACAAATGAGTCAAAGCTCAACAAAATGAGTTATTTGTAGTAAACTTTGAAGATGAGTTCAAAGACACTTTAGTCCCATGGGACTTGCAAAAAGACCAATATATGCTTAGCTCATCATATACTTGCATACATAACCGGCATTTCGAAATACCATGGTCATCAATCATCACTCAAATCTGACAGCTACATGTCAAAACAGATTAGCATCACTTTGACTTTATACAAAGGCACCGCATGTAATGTGTTATTACCAACTTCAAAGTATTCCCTGGGGGCCTTTAAAGTTAACATAAAGGGCAATGTTAATCATATGGTCACGTGACAAGTATTTCGAAATACTAAAAGTGACGCCAAGCTAGCAGTTTTAAATTCAAATAGTATTTTCCCGCCTATCCATATTATAGTAGCGTATGGGACGCGTGCGTACGTGCGTCACCATTTTAATCAAAGTGGGCGGGGTTTGCATAAAACCAACCAATAACAAAATGACATGCCAAATATTGACGCCAGTCTCTACAATGTTTCTAGAATATTCTGGAATAATTACTATTCCTAACATACTAGTCTTGACTATTCTTATTCTTACTATTGTAACACTTTTATTTGAAATTGTGCTCAAAATAATTCACTTTATCTCAATTCGTAAAGATGAGCCCAGGAAATTTTTCTACTGGTTGGTTGGTTTTACATTTGGATATTGCGCTTACTTTAATTAATTCTCAAGTCAACTACAGAAGTTTTTCTACATTTCTAACTTCTGTAATTGAGTTGGGATCTAATTAAAATGTATTTATACAATCATCATCTATTCAATTATGAATTCAGTCCTCCGAGAAATTAAATATCAAATGGATAAAGGAACGAACAAGGAGAATGCACCAGTTGAAAAGAAGGATCAAAAAGGTTTATCATTATCCCTTTAGATTTACATTTAATTAATCCAGCGTTTGGAAATTTCAAACAAACATCCTTGAATAACTATGGGAAACGATTCAAACCGGAAATGGAAAACGAAACAACAGAATCAGATGGTGGTGACAACAAGAGTATATTAGACCTATCGCCTTCTGAATATGGTGTAAGCTCATTGGGTGATCTGGAGAAGAAATATTATCTTATGGGAAAGCCGCGCTATAAATCTGAGTTCATAATGTGCCCAGCCTGCCGTCAATTCAATTATGAGGATAAAGAACGTCATACAGTACGAAATGGTCGGTTATATGAATATTTTTCATACTGTCCATTTTGCGTCAAAATGAACATATTATTAGGCGAAATACATCGCGATTTCTATCTTTTAGTAAAAAAGTAGTTTGGTTTGAGCAAATAATTGTTATATTCATAATGTAAATTATTTAGAAATAATAATAATGTCCAGTTTTTTTATTGTATTACCATCTAATAGCCGTAGTTATGGAACGAATAAAAATAATAAATTCCGTGTTCGATTACCGCATAAAATTGTGCTAGATGGCAATTATGTAGTTGCCTTACAATCAATTATCTATCCTAATACATGGAATGCTATTGGTACGGATGAAAGTCAGTTTATGCAAATTTACTTGACAGACGGAAGAGTTTTTAAATTTAAAATTCCCAACGGCAGTTATTTAACTCCTGAACAATTGGCCAAGAATTTACATAAGGGAATTCTCCGAGAACTTAGAAGAGTACGGCAGGAGAGATTGAAAAGAATTGATAAACGCCAGAGTTCGTTATATGTAAAAGAAGGTGAGGTTTTAGAAGATAATGAAGAAGTTGACGAAACTGATAGAGTCGAGTACAACCCCCTCCCAGGAGAACAACTTAAAGAAAATGAAGAAGTCGATGAATCTGTCAAAATTGACAAAGGAGAAAAAATCGAGGCGGAAAAACCCAAAGCCACTCAACCAGCAACCAGCGGACAAATTGAAAGTGAGAAACCCCGAGGGATTACAGATGGAGGAAAGTCAGACAAACCTAAGTCAAACACCTCCGTCGAAAAACCAAGCGATGCAGGAACTCCAGCAACTACCATCTCAGAGAAACTCATCGAAACTCCCACTAAAGCACCCGAACCGAATAAAAAAACAGAAGATTTTGGCAGGGATGATAAAGGGGAAAAAACCACACCCACTCAACCAGCAACTAGCGGACAAATTAAAAGTGAGAAACCCCCAGGGAGAGAGGGAAAAGATAAGTCAAAGTCAAACGTCACCGTTGAAAAACCAAGCGATTCAGGAACTCCAGCAATTATTGCCTCAGAAAAAGCTATCGCAACCTCCATCAAACCACCTGAACCGAAAAAGAAAAAAGAAGATGGTATGCAAGCAATGCCCTCCACACCAAAGCCTGGAATTGGAAGAAAGGACGGCAAAATCTCCAAGAGTTTCAAAATTCGAGAAGAAGAAACTGAGGATGATCAATATGAAAGAGGGGAAGAATCTGATGATGGCTATGATTCCCGTTTGGCTGATAAACGGGGGTGGAGGTTATTTAAAACTCATCAACATCTCTTCAAAAGATGGCGAGATTCAAAAACGAAAGATTGGTGGACTCTCGAGCGACTCATCGCTGAGCGAGGCAGCACAGTAGGTATACCGAAAACTGAAATAGCTCGAGGAATTATTGATGCACTGGCAGAAGAAGGGAGTGAAATGTACGCCCATTTGACGGCGAACATAACAAATTACGATAAATTCCTTGAAATATTGCGTGATCTGGATTATTCTGTAAAAGAACGTTTCGAAAAGGAACCAATTGGAATTACGGAGGCTGAAAAGGAAGAACTGCTCAAGCTCTCACTGGCTAACTCTATTCGATTTGTCTATCTACCTGAAATCTCTCGCTTTATGCTGAGGGCAAATGATAAACGAATTAAATATGTGGAATTGAGCGATCAGATTTGCTATGTTTTAGGTTTGTGGTTTCAGCAATTGTTGGGTAATTTTTTCATTCAGGGTTCAAGGAGAAGAGTAAAATTAGACATCTGGATATTGCAAGATACTTGTATGATTTGCGAGGAGGTGTTAGTCAAATCTGCTGCTTTACTGATATCATAGAAAAAGTGCCATTCGGAGATGAGTTGGCTCCAGTTTTACAGGTTGTAGCAGTGAGTGGAGAACCAGGACAGATAATTGAAAAAAAGTATGAGACTCCCATGTTTTGTAAAGTCAATGTTCGTGAAATTGACGAAATAGGTATAGAAATAAGGACCCTTTCTGGGCAACTTGTTCCATTTGACTACGGCATTGTTGTTGTTGTCTTAGTATTTAAAAAGCTTATTGTCTTTTAATATATTAATCTATTGCTAATATAATCACATGTAATTAATTTATCCAAGTTTAGAATTTTTAATAAAACTTTTTTACAAATATTGCACTATGGTTCATGTAAGGTTTGATCCTTCAGAATTACGATATGAAAGTTTTTTTGGCCAAGTTGGGTCGGGTGGAATAGTTGATCTTAACACTTTGCCATTATATCAACGTGGCCATGGTTATTTTGCAGGATTTCCTAGACAGCGTGGAGCAGGGTTAGGCGATGTCTTCAGACGTTTTTGGAGATTTCTTAAACCAATAGCCAAAAGTCTGGCACCAGTTGTCACAAGTGCAGGAAAAGCAATTGGTGAAGAAGGACTGGCGACTACTGCACGGGTTCTCAATGATGTTGTGCAAGGAAGCTCATTAAAGGATGCAGTGGCAAATGAAGGAAAAGAGGGAGTGATTAATTTATTGGGAAAGGCCGAAACCAAATTAAAATCCCAAAGGGGACAAGGGAGGAAAAGAAAACGTAATCGGCAAAAGGCCGGTGGCGTTATCATGAAACCGCACGATCCATCATTAGTAGGACGATTAGTTCCAAAAAAATCAGTTAATACTAAGAAGCGAAGAAGGATGGACGCATTTGGCTCATATTAATTTATTCATTCATTCATTAAGTTGGTTTAGTTAGTATAGTCTATTTTAATATTGGTATATATTCTCTTAAACTTTATTTAGTTTAACCTATTTATTAGCTAAATTAATTACTTCTATTTTCCTAATTAGATATATTTATTTTAAAATGCTCTACAAAAAAATTGACCCAGCATCTGATAGTACAATTTCAAGTGCTTTGGATATATTCCGAACTCCACCTACACTTACGGATATATCAAATGCTTATTACCGTCAGTACTTAACTTTGAACCCTTTAACCTCAACTCCATACCACTTTAAAATACATCCGATAACATCGTTTATTGACCTGTCAAAATGCTACCTTTTTGTTGAATTCAAGATTGTAAAATTTACAGCGGCTGCACCCACTGTTGAAGCAAATTTAACAGCTGGAGATGTAATTTCAACATGTCAAATGCCTGGTAGCACTTTTATCAAAAATCTAGTGTGTTTTATAAACGGAAGGGAAGTCTTTAATTCAAATCAACTATATAGCTATAAAACTTATCTGGATGTGGAACTTAGCTATCCAACATCCGTGAAGGATTCATACCTAGCGGTTGCTGGTTATTTCCCTGATGGATCAGACCAGGATAGCGTGAATGGTGCTGGTTATATTAGCAGGAAAAATTTATTTTCAACAAGCAGGACTGCACAATTTATTGCTAACATTGATGCAGATATTTTTTCCCAAGATTTATTTTTGATCAATAATTGTGAAATTGATCTGGAGATTACACCACAGTCTGATGAATTTATGCTTATCCAAGGAGCTGCCGATGCAAATACTTACAAGTTGAAGCTAGAAAATTTGTCGCTCTATGT
>DATEOO010000023.1:0-6648 GCA_035274085.1 Candidatus Nitrosocosmicus sp. | reverse complement strand
CTCTAACCAAAACGCACAATGTGTATCAGGTAAAGATGCTATTGTATCCTGTGACAATGAAAACTTCCAAAACCAAGTAAATAGTGGAAGTAACGTATTAGGCCAAAAATAAACCTCCTCCTCTTTTTTTTACTATTAGTTTAACTCTATTCAATTTTTTTTAAGAATAAAGATTTTTTTAACTAAAAGTGGTCAAAATTAATTATTTACATTGATTCAAACAATATGTTTTCTCACCTTATTGTAATTTTGTCTAGAACCTAAAATGATCTTGTTTTTTGGTCATCTTTGAACATTTATCTTTAAGAAAAGATTGACCTAGTCTGATAAATATAAAGCATAAAACGAGCATGCCATTAGACAATAATCAAAAAAGAATAGACCGTATTAAGAATCATTTAACAAAATGGCATTATTTGACTAATTATTGGTAAAGATGTTATAGAGCTCACCATCAGTATGATTGGCATAATTCCAAATTTCAGTATTAGTTTTCAATTGTTTAAATGAGTTTTTACCTTTGATATCTAATTGATCATATAATTTTTGACCTATTACAATGTGGTCTGCCTCCGCAAGTGAGGTCATTTTAACTGCCACACTTATGGTGTATCCTATAAGGTCCAAATGAGGAGTTTTTAACATTGTTTTTTCAAATTCATAAATATCAATTCCATACTGTACAACAGCAACTTCCCCATAATCAATTCCTACCCTTACTTTAAGCTCGGGATAGTCATATTGATTCAAAATTGGATTGATACCTTCTTTAATAACTCTGATCATGGTCAAGGCACAGCTAATCCCATTGCTGAATTGAAGGGATGAGAAACCATTGTTGATTTCTGATTCCTCTACCAAATTATCTACTTTGCTCATATATTGTTCATTACTGCTGGTATCTTCTATAACAAAAAAAGCCAAAACTGCATCTCCGATATATTTTAAGACATAACCACCGTACAATGATATTATGTTTGTCATCTCTTGGGCAAATGATCTGATTATCGTGGTCAATCGATCTATAGGTATGGTCAAAGCCATTTTCGTAGAGCCAACCAGATCAATGTGCAGCATAACTAATCTCAATTTAGACTCTGCGTTCTGTTCCAAAATATTCTGGGTTTCTTTTACTATGATATTTAGTTCGGGTTTTGCTTTGAGTGCATTCCATGTCCTAAACTGTGCTTCCTTTACAACTGCATTGACGTCAATAATCGCATCAAGGTAGAATTTATTCAAAAGGTAATTTGATAGATTGTTGTTGTTGTTGTTAGTTCCTACTTCCCTCTTATTCTCATTTTTAATAATGTCCTTTATGATGTCTTCATTGATATCTAGTTCAAGTGAAATTATTTCTGGTTCAATTCCTGAATTATATAAGTTAAGTATAGTTCTTTTTTGATCTGAAGCTTCAGGCAATTTATTCCCCAATATATCAATCAATTTTTTTCATTAGATATAAAGGTGATATCTAAATAGCAAATCCATTTCGCATTATGTTTGATTTGCCAAATTCCATTACTAAATCCATTTCGCATTATGTTTGATTTGCCAAATTCCATTACTAAATCCATTTCAGAATTATGCTTTCTCAATTTATTCATATAACATAACATAATTTGAAATGGGATGTGAGGGAGAGGAAGAGGAGGAGAAGGCAGAGAAGTGAGAGTGAGTGAGTGAGTAAAGAAAGATGGAGAATCTATCCCCACATGTACCATATTGTATAGGAATAATAGAACTAAATTTGACCAGATTAATTCTATATTACTGTTAACTAATTGACTAAAATGTAGTTTAATGTCAGAAATCGTACATAATACCGATCTGTCAATAATTTATCAGTATTTAATATTTCCAGTCTTCTGAAACTCCATTCCACCAAGATCTATTTTCTTCAATGTCTTTTCCAATTTCCTCTTTTATTCGTATATTTACCGAATAGAACATGTTTTCCATTGCATCGGTTCCTCCATCATTATATAATTCTGTTCCAATTTCCTTAACCCGTTGCTTCTTTGTTTCCAAATCAGAAGAGTTTGGATTTTGCAAGCAATATGTGAACAAATCAATCAATTCTTCTTCTAAATATGCATCCAATCACTATTTCTATGTTTTTCTAGTATTTTATTATTCTCTTGATAGACAATTGAGCAATATTGTTAATGATCTAAGTACAAATTTGATTGACACCATTATCTATATTGTCATGATGACTTTATTTAAAGTGCCATATCTTACTTTCACTCTATGTCTGTCTAAATCTAAAATAGTACTAACTGCATATTTTAATTTGAAAAGAAAAGCATAAAAATAAATCATATTTTGGTCAAGAATTCTTTGCTACAAAAAAGGATCGGATATATTTGGTTGAGAAACTATATTAGTATTTTACAACAATACGGTATTCAAATGGTTTTATAAGCCTCTTTAATTTCTTGTTCAATACTTTGAATTTGATGGATATTACTAACAACATATTCTTTCGTCGGTTCCTTTCTGTTCTCTCTAATCCCAATTATAAGATCATTATTCCTAGGATAAATATCCAGGAAATATCTGAATGTCAATGATTTTGCATAGACTATTCTATGAGGCCTAATTTCTTCAATAACATTATCCCCTAAAGATAAAACAAATTCTCTAAGATTGACCAATAAAATCTCTATATCTTTACTTAAATTTACTAAATGACTTTCAAATGAAATATTTGCTTTGTCTGTTTGAAATCCAAATTTATTCATAAATAAACATTTAGTTACTTTTTAACCTATTTATTAGTTTAAGGTTCTTTATCGCTCATCAAATATTTATTTTAAGACATCAATGATGATTTCTCTCAAATTCTCTAATGCAATAGGCTTGCAAATCAATGCATCTATTTTTACACTAGGATTTAGGTTTCGTGTAATTTCGTCTTGTGTGATATCGTAAGCAGATATTAAGATAGTCTTTATCTTGGGTTTGATAGCTTTTACCTTATTTATTAATTCATATCCATTCATGTTCGGCATACTCATATCAGTTAAAAGCAAGCGATACATTTCTGGACTATCTTTAAACTCTTTATACGCCATCTCAGGTTTGTCAAACGTTGTGATTTCCATGCCTGCCAATTTTAGAGCTTTTTTGTATACAAATAACAAATCCTTTTCATCATCTACAATCAGAAGACGATATTGATTGTGATTAGAGAAGGAGTTCTTTGTATGGTCAGACAATAGTGAATTTAATTGTAATTGCTATAAAAGTTTTTAAGATCAATCTCCTAAAAGAAAACATAACAAATTGATTATTCTTGATTTAATTAATAAACTTGATTTGCAGCTACATTTACAGCTATATATTCTATAATAAATAAGACTGAGTTTAACAAATCCGTTAAGGAAGTTTTTCTTATGATATTTTTTGATAAGTAGATTATAATCTTATTATAATTCCCTTATTTAACAACAGCTTAAATTTTTCATTAATTATAAACAAAATGTATCTTCCATCAATTATTTTGCTGTAGTAGAATAAGAAATTCATATTTATTTGGAGCCCTTAAGGGGCTCTAATCATGTTTGCTTAAAAAGCACGCCATGAGAGAACTTGAAGTTATTTTGACTTTAAGATATTTATGACTTATGATAGATAGTCAGTTTAAGTTTTATAAGTTGATTTCTTTTTCTGTTAGTCATTTAGAAATATTAACGCAAAAAAAGACAATCAGATAATTACTTATAGGGACTTCGTAGAAATACATGTTTTTTCCAAAATTATTAACATTCTCTTTATATTTCTATAAAGGACATCCTAAATCATGACAATGATAAAAACTTCTATTTACAATACAATTGTTAATACAATAGTTATACAAATTACATAGTTATCTTTAATGATTGTTAGAGTTTATTTTTACAAAGAAACTAATCCTGAAATCATGCTTGGTTCGCATAAATTAAGTCGACAAGCACTAACTACGATTTATGAGTTGGTATGGGAAGTAGAATTTAAGAATATTCTTAGTCCGGGAAGAGTTTGGATAAAGTTCGTTGAAGAAGTAAATCCTTTTGGGATCTCTTTAAAATGCAAACGACATCATTCCAAGATAACCATGGGTGACATCATACAGATTTCTGAAGATTTTTATATAGTTTCTGATGTCGGTGTGAAAAAAATTACACTGAATAGTAGGTTAAATCTAAAATTTTAGTATAGTAATTCGGACAAAAACCGTTGTCACAGAAAATGAATTATGCGCTTGTAAATAACAATTTTTTTGCCTTTTACACGTGTTTCTCATTCTGGATTCTCGATGGCCTAAAATGAATGGTTATCCGGTAGATATAAGTTGAGTATCAAATATCTCAATGTTATTGCATTTTTTATATCACAAAAATCTCTTGGGATTAAGATAAAAGTAGGGTAAAAATGATAATTATATTTGATTATGGTCTGCAGCCGCACCCGTCACCACAGATCCAAAATTAAAAATATTCTCAAGTAGCAATTGACATAGTATGCTTACTTCGATAAGAAAAATAATTAATTATCCTGCGTTTGATAATTTCGTAACTTTAGTAATATTATTGCAAGCCGCTGTTTTAGTATTAGAAACTATTCCAGCTTTTAATGATTATTTTCTAATCTTTGAAATCATTAGTTTTATGGTGTTGGTTGTTTACATAGTCGAAGCTGCCTTAAAGATTGCTGCCTGTTACCCTCACTTTTCAACCTACTTCAAAAATGGTTGGAATATTTTGGATTTTTCAATAATTGTAGTTTCTTTGCTGCCCCTTAGCGAAGGATATACGACTGTCGCTCGTTTAGTTAGACTTTTGCGGGTAACAAGGCTAACCCACAGATCCAAGGAAATGTCTGTTGTAGTTACGACAATTATCAAATCGATACCTAGCATGTTCAATATCTTTTTACTCTTGTCTCTACTCTTTTTCATGTATGGCATCGCTGGATATTATCTATTTAGTGACATAGACCCAATTCATTGGGGTTCCCTATCTAAATCACTTTTAACATTATTCCAAATATTAACTCTGGAAGGGTGGATAGAGGTCATGTCTGCAGTCACTCTTGTAAATCCGCTATATGGTATTTACTTTATCAGTTTCATAGTAATAGGAACGTTCATAGTTATCAATATTTTTGTGGCCGTAATCGTAAGAAAGTCTGAGGAAGCGTACAAGAATTTGGAAATCGAACTAGCTAATCCGGTTACTCAAAAGGAACTATTATTTGAAATTAAGGAAATAAGGAAGAAAATTGAAGATTTGGAATCTAGACTCTCAACTTAGTTATTGCATAAGAATTTGAAGTCTGATACCATCACTGGTTGTATTGATAATATCTATAATTGAAGGTTTGGGTGGATTCTAAAATATTTTATTTATAACACTGACCCCTTAATTCTGTTTTTAGTATCTGGAAAGTCATTATAAATCAAATTTATAACAGGAAGTGACTATACAATAGTCTGTTTTTTAGATATCTGATAACTCTTTAATGTTTTTGAAAATTTTCTTACTGTATTTAATATTCAAAAAAGCCACAATTAGATATTCTTTTTAGATTGATTAATTTACGAGATGTTTGAGACAAAGTTAAACTAATAGTAAAAAAAAAGAGGAGGAGGTTTATTTTTGGCCTAATACGTTACTTCCACTATTTACTTGGTTTTGGAAGTTTTCATTGTCACAGGATACAATAGCATCTTTACCTGATACACATTGTGCGTTTTGGTTAGAGGTTTGTGATTGGCCTATACCTTGATTAGCAGTGTTACCACCGCTGCCACTACCACCACTTTGGGCTGCTGCATTATTACCTGTGTTAGTTTGGCTTTGAGTATTTTTGTTACTGCATGAATTGCTCAAGGAGCCGCCTGCTACACATTGTGCATTTTGGTTAGAGGATTGTGATTGGCCTATACCTTGATTAGCAGTGTTGCCGCCTTTACCACTACCACCTTGTTGTCCTACTGCATTGCTACCGCTGTTTGCTTGATTTTGAGTACTAGTATTATTACATGAATCAGCTACGTTTCCGCCACCAACACATTGTGCGTTTTGGTTAGAGGTTTGTGATTGGCCTATACCTTGGTTAGCAGTGTTACCGCCTTTACCACTACCACCACTTTGGGCTGCTGCATTATTACCTGTATTTGCTTGATTTTGATTGTTTACGTTATTACAGGAGCCTGCTGTATTTCCGCCAGATACACATTGTGCGTTTTGGTTAGAGGTTTGTGATTGGCCTATACCTTGATTAGCAGTGTTACCGCCTTTACCACTACCACCTTGTTGTCCTACTGCATTGCTACCGCTGTTTGCTTGATTTTGTTTGTTTACATTGTTTCCAGAACCTGCTGTATTGCCACCAGATACTACACCGCTGTTTTGGTTAGAGGATTGTGATTGGCCTATACCTTGGTTGGCTTTGTTGCCGCCTTTACCACTACCACCTTGTTGAGCTAATGCATTGCTTCCGCTGTTTGCTTGATTCTGCGAATTCACATTATTACAAGATACAAAAGTGCCGGCTCCTGATACACACAAGGCATTTTGGCTAGAGGATTGTGCCTGACCGATTGCTTGATTGGCAATGTTGCCGCCTTTACCGCTACCACCACTTTGGGCTGCTGCA
>DATEOO010000022.1:0-2001 GCA_035274085.1 Candidatus Nitrosocosmicus sp. | reverse complement strand
TCAGTAGATCAATGGTATATGGCGGGAATGTCGTTATATAGAAAGAAATTATATGAGGAAGCAATCAAATGCTTTGATAGGTCTCTCGAACTATCTTCATTAAAAGGCTTTAATTCATGGTTTATGAAAGGAAATTCTTTATATCAGCTGAACGAATTCAAGGAAGCAATCAAATGCTTTGATAATTCAATGTCATAATTAAATGTTATTGACATATATAATTCGAAATTACCAAACAAGGCGAAATTATTGATACTATTTTCATTTCTGTAATATGAGAAATAAAAAACCTATGTCACTTTAACTTTTTCATATAATTTACTATATCGCCCTTGATTCCCAATCAACAACATGAACTCTTTGATCTATAGGATTCAAATAGATAAAACCTATTAGTTACCAATTAGAGTAATTCGCATATCATCTAGTTTTGTTAACTAGCTTGAACTCCATTATGAGATTCAGGATAAGATTGAACTCGAAGACTTCATATTCTGAAAAATGTGTTACATGCTGCCAGTCAAATGTTATTGTTTAATGATCTCTTAAAGCTCCTTATTGTTTATGTCATCATATGAATTTCGTACATTGTAATGTTGGTTGATTCATAGGATAAAAGTATCTTTGAGAAAACAGGCTACCCTTTTCAACTTTACAGCTCTTCCAGCATTTAGTTCTGCTTGTGAGCTTGTATGACTTTATTAGCTTTGTCCTCTCCTGCTCTTATTAATTCCTTTATTGTATCAGGGGAAAAATCTGCATTCTCAAAAATATGAGGGTACTTTTCATCTCGTGAAAAATAATAGATTTCCTTAATTTCGGCACCATGATCCTCATGGTATTTCTTATATTTTCGACGGATCTTGTTAGATAAATTCTTGTCTAAATGTAATTTGTCTACGTTGTCCTCAAAAATTTGATAAAGTTCTTCGATAAAGTCTAAATAACGCGTAATTACCCCGGACATTTTTATATTGTGTTCTGTCTTGTCTGAAAAAATAATGTCTCTGGCCCTATGATAAACTTCGGCGACATTTCCCGGCAATGATTCAACCTCCTTCGGATAATTTTCTACTAGAAATATCTTCTTGTCCTTAACTGGGGATGAATCTAGAACCTCTCTGAGAGGAGTGTTACTTAAAAGACCCCCATCCCAGGCAAAAACTCCCTTATCAACTTCTATCCATGGAAAGTTGTAAAGTGGATAGGCAGATGTCGCTAAAATGTGCTTGGGCTGGATTTGTTGAATGAAACTATCAAATATTAATGCTTTAGAATCCAAAACACTTACAGCAGTCAATATAAGACGAGGATTATCATTGCCTGGTCTTAACTTGCTATAATCAATATATCTATCCAATGTTTTAATCAATGGTTTATGGTCATAGAGGTAAGTCCACTTCGTTGGGGTAAAGTATTGAGGGTCTGAAACCACAAATTCAGGAAACCATCTAGGTTTGAAGAACTTTTCATTTCCAAAGTTGGCAGAACTATAGAATGATTCAAGTTGTTTTATTTTAATACGTTGGCCTTTTTTCATTTCTAGGTAACTTGCGAACGTGTCATTTTTATGATAAGGATAGACATCGTTTTCAATAAACTGCTTCATTTGGTTTGAAAAACTGAATGATTTCTCCAATTCAACGAAACTTTCAGAAAGCTCGATCCAAAATTCTTCAAGTGTTTGAGCGGTCCTATCACTATTTCGGCTACCTGCGATAATTGCTGCATTAACTCCGCCAATTGAAGTTCCCGCAATTAAATCTAAATCAACATGATGCTTTGTTAGTGCCTTATATACTCCACAACCGAAGGCACCAAGTGAACCACCACCTTGAAGTATCAGCACGTTTTCAATAATTTCTTTTTTTTCTCCTGACAAATCCAAGTACATTAGGATCATAATTCTAAAAAGGTTTCATATTCTAAAATTAGCGGGGATAAAAAATACCTTCAGTGCTATGTGGATGTCATTTGAAATTTTTTACCATTTCTTATTTT
>DATEOO010000021.1:0-3937 GCA_035274085.1 Candidatus Nitrosocosmicus sp. | reverse complement strand
GCTGTCCTAAATGAGTCAAATACATTTATTGCGATAAGATTTAGTGAATCTAGGCAAGACGTAGACAATATCATAGAAAAATTTGACATTAATGTGACACAAATACAGTCAATAGGCGACCAAAATGCACAAGTCGATAAGGAGATAGTTAAAGGGTATATCAGCGGTACAATTCTTGAGCAAATACTGGATAAAATCTCTAATAATACTACTGGTGACAATATGTACTCGATGCCCAAAATCGGCATCCTTCCAAACAGTGGCATTTCGGCCTCTGAGAGTGCAAAAATTAGCGAAAATATTGATCAATTTATGATTATCGGGCTAAAGAAAATCATAGCCGAGAAAAGCGGGGTAAAGGAGACAGAATGCAGGAGCACAATCATATATAATGAAAGATGAATTCCAAAATGTAAATGATTAAGTTTTTCACATAGCCGTCAGAATCCCCCCTACATAATACAAAAGCTCATGAACAGATATATGGTCTATCACAATCTGGAGGGTCAAGACTCTTGATTTTTAGTTCTTTATTATCTGCTGGGTAAATCTTATCATAATAAAGGCCTTTTCTGGAAGAAAATACAAATGATCTAATGATCCCCTATCGCATTTATTAAATGTAATTTTAAATAACAAATCATGAATCAGTTCAAAACTAAAGAAAAAGAAGTTTTACTAATCATTTCTAGTTATTAATACTACATACCAGTCGGAGTCTTTAATATTAATAGACTTCCAAAACATCACCGTCTGATCATCCAAATTAATTTTGTTGTATTCGGATCTAGTTTCATTTCCTATGGCTTTAACTAGATCAAAATTATCAAATGTTTCAAGCTTAGTTTGGTTGATCAATTTAGATGATGATGCCGACGATGATTCATTTTCCAAGGTACCAGAATAGGCTGGTCTGAAGTTTAATTTTGTGGTATCGAAAAATTCAGTACCGTTATGATCGACTAGAATGAATTGATCTTGGTCGTCTGCAGATAAACTCTTAAACAAATCTTCTAAAGATCTCAAATTTATTATCCCCACCCAATACCCACTCAGTAAGCTAGAATCAGTTTGACTATGCAGATCACTCTTAAGTGAATAGACTGGGACTGCTATAGCTATTGCAGGGGCATTAATAGAAGCAGACAAGAAAATTGAACTTATATACGTTTGATTATTTTTGACAACTCCTTTATACCATTCTCGATCAGCAAAATTGATTCTGGGAAGCTGCTCTTGATCCCTATATGGTTCGCCCATATAGATATCTCCATTTGGTCGGACAAAGAAAATACTAGCAATATCCTTATTTCTTTGCAAGATATCCTTAGCTAGATTTCTTTTATCCAGATCCAAGTTAGACGGGATTCCGTTTATATCACGGCTAACATTCATTAGAAATGGTACATTCTTAACAGTTTCGTCTCTGCTTGAAATTTCAAGATCATCTACTGCTCTAGGTATTTTGTCGCTGAGCCAATTGGCGAAGAGGGTAAGCATTGTAACCTTATCCGTGCTGTTTGATGGGACCTTTAGAAAATAATTTGATGCGTGGCTATAGTTTTCAAAAGCAAGAGCATCAACAGATTTGATTAGGTAAGGATAAATGCACACTGCAATGGTAAACATAATAATTACAATTATAATGAGAATAAGTGGTTTTCTAGCAGTTAGAGTGTGAAGCTCTTTTTGGCGAGTCATCTCTTGTAATCAGTGATAATAATAATAAACCTCATAATATTTGTCTTATGTTTGAGAATTAAACAATATAAAAATATGTGGATTACTTATCATTATCTATCATCAGACTATGTATATAATACAGCTCCGAATGAATTCTAGACTTTATATAGTTCTAATTAATCATTGACAAAATAAAACTCATCCCTTAGTATTTGTCATTTTTCTTCGGTACGTGTTCTTAACAAAAAGAGATATTCATGCAAACCTGGAAAGGGATGTTCTAAAAAAAAATTATTGTGGATTTGACTGTAAGTAGGTAACTGAATCGTCTAAGACCTTGTTGATATCAGCAATATTTTGTTTTATCTCATCTATTGATGCATTCCCATCGATCTGTTCACGGAGCTTTTCCCTAAGTAAGGCCTCACCCTTTTCGGAGAGTGCTTTTCCAATTGGTGCTTCTATGTACTCAAAGTTGTCCAAGTATGCCGCTGTGGCTAATTCCTTGGCTTTAATCTTATCGTTTGATTCATATGCAGTAACAACATCGTTTAGTAAGCCCCTAATTGTGGCAATATAGTCCTGAGATGTTTGATTATCAGCAGCATCTTCTGCAGTTGTTGAGGTACCATTTGTACTCAACCCATTTGTTATCTTCTGGATTGATTGGTCAACAACAGTTTGGTCCCTAAGGTTCTGGAAGGAGTCTCTCAAATTTGCAAAATCCGTCAACAACATAGTAATTACACCAATATTGTTGGAAATGTCTTGCGTATTATTGAACAATGAGTCCGCTCTATTTACAAATGCTGAACCATCTTGATATTCCAATTCCGATGTAATGTTGCCGCCTGCAACTCCCTCTTTGTACTCAGTAGCAGCAGTTTTTAGTAAATCTTTTATAACACTACCGTTGTGTTCAGCAGTACTTAGAATGGCTGGTGGTATGACTGTTGTTATTACTTTGTTAGACAAGTCTATTGAAGATTTCCCTTTCTTTTCAAATGCAGCTAGTGTGACATTTTCGGTGGAAGCTAACCCAGCCAATTGATTCAAATCTTTAAAATAGGTATCATTTAGATTCCTATCGGTTGTAGCTAATGGAATAGTGACAAGTGACAATACTTCTTCAATAGGATGAAGAGCATGAGCTAATGTTAATTGAGAATCATTGTGGAATTTATTATACTCAGCCTTTTCAATATGTCCTATAATCTGCTCAATATTTGAATGAAAACTAGCATAATCTGTCTGGTTTTGCGGTTCAGTACCATTGGTCTGACCCATTATCTGATGTGGTAAAGCAAAACCAAATATCGAGATCGTCGCTACTAAAGTTATTAATCCTGCTGTTAAATTATTGTGTCTATATATATGCACAATGAGAACCTTTCTTATAATATATTTATTTTATTATTCAATTCTCAAATTTGAGAATTGAGAAATACTATTGTTTCTTTTCTTGTTTAATCATATTCTTAACTCACTGTTGACAATTTTTGGGCAGCAAACTACTTTTTCAACTAGCGATAGTTTCCGAACTGATCGGAGATCGAACTTACCAGACCCAGTTCTGAAAATTAACACCTTTAAGGGTACATACCCTGAATATACAACAAAGTTTATTCCTATTTTTGTAGACTTAGTTCTATGAATGCATTGTATGTTAAGAAAATAAGAAATGGTAAAAAATTTCAAATGACATCCACATAGCACTGAAGATATTTTTTAACCCCGCTAATTTTAGAATATGAAACCTTTTTAGAATTATGATTCTATTGTACTTGGATTTGTCAGAAGAAAAAAAAGAAATTATTGAAAACGTGCTGATACTTCAAGGTGGTGGTTCACTTGGTGCTTTCGGTTGTGGAGTATATAAAGCATTAACAAAGCATCATGTTGATTTGGATTTAATTGCGGGAACCTCAATTGGCGGAGTTAATGCAGCAATTATCGCAGGTAGTCGAAATAGTGATAGGACCGCTCAAATACTAGAAGAATTTTGGATCGAGCTTTCTGAAAGTTTTGTTGAATTGGAAAAATCATTCAGTTTTTCTAACCAAATGAAGCAGTTTATTGTAAACGATGTCTATCCTTATCATAAAAATGACACGTTCTCAAGTTACCTAGAGATGAAGAAAGGCCAACGTATTAAAATAAAACAACTTGAATCATTCTATAGTTCTGCCAACTTTGGAAATGAAAAGTTCTTCAAACCTAGGTGGTTTCCTGAATTTGCGGTTTCAGACCCTCA
>DATEOO010000020.1:0-11847 GCA_035274085.1 Candidatus Nitrosocosmicus sp. | reverse complement strand
GTAGTTTTTCATTAAGTCTATATGGCCAACGAATAGCGTAGTATTTGTTCTGAAACACTATTTTAGTTCTAATTTTCCCATTCAAAACACTATATTTTTCTTTTTTGAATACTCCAAATGGTATACCCTCGCCACTTTCTGACTTAATTATCCCAGTTACATCTTTATGGTAATATAAGTCCCCTAGTTCTTCTTCAATACGTACTTCATTGCCAATGAAATAAAGGCGATCAGCCTTCATTAGTGTAAATATTCCAGTCTCAGCATCAATCTCTAGTGTGAAATCGTCAAACGTGAATTTTGTTTCATAAGATCTTGGGTATGCAAGCAGGGGTGACTGATCCATATTGTTATTCTTACCTTTTTCCTTCTTCCTGAATATTATTTCATATGCAGAAAAACCGAGGGATGGTATTCTTGCGATGAATCCTAGTTGGACGCTTTTTATTCCTCGATCTTTTTCATGTAATTCTAAATCTAGTATTTCTACATCAACTATTTCGTTACTATTTACGGTTCTAAGTTCCATTATTTCGATCGCCTCGTCAATATCAAAGTTAATTTTTGCCTCTATCCATTCCTTAACATCCCATGATACAGAATTGAACACTAATATGTAATGGGCTTGCTTGTCCTGTCTAAATAGTATCTTAGATATTTTGTTAATACATTCAAGATGTGATTTTTTTAGGGTATTCTCCAATTTATCAAATGCCGATCTCATCTCATCATATACTGCATCAATGCCCGTACCAGGTAAAGAGTCATGCATCGCAAAAAATAATGCTTGCTTCCAATACTTTTTAAGGTCGTCTGTATGATCATTTTCTTTTGATATTAAATGAAGTATGGTATTCCATCTTTCAAGCATGAGTAGATAGGTTTCAAATTCTTTGAATCCCTGTTTGATCCATGATCTTGTTGATGTACTGTCTGGGAATACAAATGATGCTTTTCCAGAATACATTTCTCCTTTCTTTGTGGACATATGGATTTGTTTTTCTTCAATTTCTTGTTCTAACGCTTCAAAGAATTCTGAAGGGGTAGATACCTTCATTAATGGATTTTCAATGATACTTTTGGCGGCTTCATTATACTTGTTAATGGTGTCGCATAATTCTGGTTGTGGAGGTGTGGAACCACTGCCTGATGGCATAAGAACGTGTCTTGTAGATGATTGTCTTCTGAGTTGTTCAAAAGTTTCATGTAAAAGTGACAGATCTAATCCAGCCCTATAACCTAGGGGCATCCAGTGGGATAGTATAGATGTACCGTCAATACCTTTCCAATAAAATTCAGATACTAGTGGCTCTGTTACTCCCCTTCTAAAGGCGAAGTATTTGTAACCACTTTCTTTTAGAATTTGTGGCCATTGTGCATTGTAACCGAATTCATCCGCACCCCAGGCAACTATAATATTTTTTCCAAATTTCTCCTTTACATAATTTTTGCCTTCAAGAATTTCTCTGATCAATACTTCACCTGATGGAAGCATTACATCTGACATGAGATATTCTCCTCCCGCAATTTCTATTCGTCCATCTTTGATAAACTGTTTAATTTCTGAAAATAATTCTGGATAACTTGTTTCAATATTTTCTAAGAGATAAGTCTGTTCAATAATGAATTTAAAATCTTTTTCATTTTTTAAAATTTCAATAGCTTTTTTTATGATAAAGTTACAATTAATATCAAAATTTTCATCCTTACTGAAAATCCAAATAGCATCATAATGACTATGAGGAACGACATGTACAATAGATTTATTCAATTCTATGATGTGTTACTTGGAGATATGTAAGTTTTACCTATCATTGATGAATTCTATTGAACTAGAAGAATGTGAGATGCCAAGACGAACTTTATACAAATCAATACTCTTTTGCATAAAAAATAGATGTTTATTTTAAAACACCTGATGAATATAATCATACAATACTTTCAAGAACAAATTATTAGTTTGGGATACTTACCATTGATCCTTTTTTCCATAATTTAATGCGTTTGGATATATTTTGTTTAAAAGTGGTTATACATGAACAAAATACAATATTTGATTTTACAAATAATTTAGGGAATAAAAGATAAGGTATGCCCTTTAGCGATCTCTATTTCTTTATGATAAGTCATCCTAAAACAGTCCTCTAGTTTGAGTTCCTGATATTTACTCTTATTCATGATCTTAGAGATACTTTTTTTCTACGGTCGGTCAAGAAACCTGGTCTTCTTATTAATTATGTGACTTCTTTTAATTGAGAAAATGCATTGGCTAAGTTCTATAAACATATGCGGATATACTGTGAGGTAGTTCACAGGTTGCAAATGAATATGGATAAAAGCTTATAAGAAGAGTAATCAGTTGTTACTTATCTAAGTATTGATACCATAGAAATGGTGGTGGCATCAGAACACATTGTATTCCATCCATCACATCCCATTTCTACGAAAATCTTATCCGTATCAAAGATATGTTAATTTAGTATTCCTAAAATAATATTTATACCATATTCTTGTTTTAGACAGAATAATAGAATATGATAATATTTAGATAATTTTATAGCTCTTATCCTGTTAGTTATTTTTAGATGAAAACAAACTATAACAGATGTTAATTCATGGTTAGATAAGATAGGTAGACTATATTTCATTTGGACGGATTTATTAGGTCTCGAAGTAATCTATTCTATAGTGATGTTTAAACATGTGATGTTGTTTTATCTTATACTAGATAGTAAATGAAAAATCAGTTTTTGAAAGATTATATGATTCGATGATTTGGCAAGTAAAGAATAGATACAAAAATAGAAAACGAATCAATTATCTGTCATCTTCATGATTTGCACCATTTGACTGAGTTTTAAAACTAAAGATGTAGACTTGGGTATATATCAATTTTAAAGGTTCGTTTTTCTATTCAATCCCTATTTTAGAATTGATAAGATTTTGTTCGAGTTTCACTATTGTAACAAGAATTTGAGTATGAAGCAACCTTTCGGCCTGATTAAGAGCTGCAATAGTTAAGTATTTTATTACAAATAACTATACTATATACAGGTCGAAGGGGAGTAGGACAAACCATGAAAATAAATTCCATTGACTTTATTCTATCCCATTTCAAAAGCTCCACTGGTTTATTTCCACGCAAAATGATAACCTATTCTTCGAAAGGTCCAATCTCGATAAAATCAAAAGAAGAGATATTACAAAGATGTAGAGAAGCGAATTTTAAAGAATGTCTTTTGAATGCCTATCCTGAAATCTTAGAAAATAATGGAACGCTTATCCAATCACCCAATTTTATTCTCATAGATTTGGACCTTTCACTTTGTAAAACTTGCCTATATCCAATTAGGAAACTCAATTATCTCTTAAAACAAACTTTAATACAAATAAAAAAAGAGATTTATGGCCAACCTACCGTGTTGTGGACCGGTAATGGATATCATATCTATTTACCAGTGCAGGTTCCAATTCTGGATACCGAATTTGAATATTTAAAAGGAAGATATCAGGATCTGTTTTCAGCGAATCGTCGATACCATGATTATTATTTGTCTGAAGTTTTTATACAATTTGCAGAGGGATATTTGACGGGCGGCAGGTCTGATCCTTCACATCAGCACAGATACTCAAACAGTATGGTCAGGATCCCCGATACGTACAACATTGATATTTTAAGTAAAGGAACGAGTCCAGAAGAATCTCTAGTTAAAATCCTCCAGGAATGGGATGGAAAAATAATTGATATTAATCCGCTATTACTAAAGTTTCAGATGTGGTTACGCCAGCAATGAAATAAGTAAGAATTTAAATAGAAAAGGAAAAAGAAAAAAATTTTAGAAAAAATCAAATTTATAATTAAGTATCAAACTGTGGTATCACTTCAGATATTCTATATGTTCTACGGGATCCGCTATTCAACTCGTGAAAGATTGCTTTCAAATATAAAACATGCCTATTTGTAAAAATAGCAAAATCGTCTTTTGCTCTTTCTCACCCTATTCGACTTTTCAAAAGAAATCTGGGTTGCCATCTTTATCTAAACTATCATATATTTTGTGTTGAGATTAATTCCACTAGTTGTAAAAGTATATTAATCAAATTGTTGCTATATTAAGAGGCAAAATAAAATAATGATCTATTTGGAAAATCACGTCATATTATGCATCTTTAGATATGAAACATAGACTTAATCATAATATCAAGAATCCAGAAATCGTACATGGGGAATTGAAATCGAAAATAGATACGCTAGTTCTACCATCCATGCAAACTTATTTACCATCTATTTCGTCATTAAAATTTCCTTTCAAATTAAAGGAGGATCAGATAGCAGCCGTTAATGCCTGGATGGAAAATAATAACAGGGGAACTATCTTATACAGTACAGGAACAGGAAAAACTGAAATCGCATTCGAATGTGCAAAGAGACTAGTAGACCGACTTCTCTCCGTTATAAGGACAGAGTCGACCTCGCCAATGGATGAGATGTTCCATGCTAATACGGTATTAAATGATGGAAAAACTAATACTTTGGTTCTTAACCAGACGGAAACTATTGAAGAGCCCAATAACAAAAAAAATACATCGTCTTTTTCATTTTTCAATATTTTGTTTTTGGTACCTCGAATATCTTTAATAGATCAAACTCTAAATAGATTAGTTTCCTATGGCATCCCAAAAGAGAAAGTTGGAGTGTATTTTGGAGAACGTAAAGAAAAAAAGGAAATAATGATATGCACTTACCATAGTGTATTAAGAAATCCACTACTTGTTCGACGTTCTAATATGGTGATATTTGATGAAGTGCATTTGATAAGAGACACTTCAAAATCGTTTGTTAAAATTTTTGATATTGTAATCGAAGACCCAAAAAAGGCGATCTTAGGCCTTACTGCCACGTTGGATGAGAGAGATTTTAATAATAGCACTATACTTGCAGTATTGCCACCTGTGAAAAAGTATTCCATTAAGAAGGCAGTGAAAGATAAAAGACTAGCTAAACCAATAGTAATTCCAATAAAAGTTTCCCTTACAGAAAGTGAAATAACAGAATATGATACCTATTCCACAAAGATAAAAAACATTTCAAATAGGTTCAAAAGATATGATGTCGGTTCAATGACTAATCTTTTGAAAAAAGGTGGATTTGCAAGCGGAATGGCAAAAGCATGGTTTGCAAATATTCGAAAGAGGAAGTTATTGTTAAGCTATGCTGATAATAAATTATCTGCGGCAGCAAATATAATTCAAAATAAATTTCCAGATGAAAAAATCATGGTATTTAGTGAGACAATAGAATCCATTGAAAAGATGAGGGATATCTTAAAGAAAGGCGGAATAGAATCAAAGATCATTGATGCTAAGGTAAAGGCAACAGACCGACAGAGAATTCTAAATTCCTGGGGTACTAGTTTTAACGTCCTTTTATCTGTTCATACTTTGGAAATTGGGTATGATGTTCCTCAAGTTAGGATTGAGATCATCTTAGCTACGACATCTAATATAAATCAAATAGTCCAAAGAATAGGCAGGGTGCTTCGAAAATACGAGGGCAAGAATATTGCGCTAATATATGTAGTATATGTTCCTGATACAAAAGATGACCATGTAATTGAAGGAGTAAACAAGGCCGTAACAGCTGAAAATGAAGAGACTAAATATGTCAAGAAACAAAACCTCAAGACCATATCAAAGGGGATGCACGTAAAAACTGAAACACTACTACTACCGACCCGAACCCCAACCCCAATCCCAACTGCTTCTCAGCTGCTACAGAAGAAAAAACTATCTATTACCCCATTATCAAAAAAGACAACTAAAAGGCCAGACAAGGAATCTAAGTCAAACAAGGAATCTAAGAAAAAGATAGTTAAGAATGAAAATTATGAAAATCGAATTCACAGAGCATATGGTATTATAGAGTCAACTCTAAATGAAGCTTCTCTAATAGCTGAAGCTGAATCTAAAACAATAGTTAAAAAAGAAAAGAATGCCTCAAATCTCGATAGTGAAACCATGGAATCTGGTAGACGAATCTACAAAGTAAAGAGTTCGACAGATAAAGAAAAAAATTATCTAGTGAACTTGGATGAACAGAGTTGTACTTGTAATGATTTTATTTACAGACATGTAAAATGTAAGCACATTATAGCTGCTGAATTTATCTCCACATGATCTTAATAGTAGAGAGAATGACTGCTTTTGTATAAACGACCTACTTTCAAAAATTTGATATGCCAATTATATCAGTGTTAAAGCAGCTTGCATAGATGCGGACAAAAAATAAGAGAACCAAAATATAATATTTTCTAAACCATCTTAATCTAGTGACTTCAATTCCATAGTTTGTAAACTGTTACCGCATTCAAAAACTTCAAGATATCAAGTATTTTATAATATGTCACCCATTTTTGACTAAATCATTTTGTCACAATCTCATGATTGACAAATATTATATACATACTATAAGAGAAAAAAGTTCTAATATCTGTAAAGTATAGCTTTTCATAAGAAGATTGCTCAAATCAAAACTCATAGTTGTAGCAAACCGAATTGATATTGATATTACTTTTGAATTCAACTATTAACAAGCAAAGAGTATTAAAAAATATCCTTTGGAATGAATTTTAGCCTCATTCTGAGTGTCAATCATTCTTTATTAGTGGAATTCATAATCTGGAATGAGTCAATAATTTCGTTTACAACTGGCAAGTATAAACTATAGTACTTGTCTTGAGCCACAAATTCAATAATGTAGATTTTATTGTCCTTTATGGTCCAAATTTCTGTAGCATCTTTGCTGTTTTTGTCATAACTGTAATCCAAAAATATTTGATGAGCAGGGTTACCTGCCAAAGTTGCGTTCTGATTCCAACTTTTAAGGTCAAAATCATGACAATAAATCCCAATTGCACCTATCCTCTTGGTGGCTACAGTCATAAGCTTATTTTTGTTATCTGTATCAGAATCATTATTTTTTATATACGTTAGTATGTTGTTATTTGTATAGTCTCCAAAGGTATTATAGTCTTCTACAACCAATCTGATACTATTGTGAGAAGCTCCTATTTTGGGATTATAGTAATCACTCTGAATAGGGGCTAAAATTTCAGCTACAACATTAAGTGTTTTACTTTGATTATGAAAAATTGTTGCTGCTCCTCCCTCCTTTATCGTCCAATCGGATGGATAATCTATTTTTATACCATAAGTTGCATTAGAGTATGAGACTGAGGGTAAAGATAAGGATAAAGGTAAAGAGGTATTATTCTCTTTTGTAATATTTCTAATATTACTACTATTGTCTTGAGCAATTGTGTTAAATTCTGGTATTTCTGTTAGGGCAGAAATATTCCAAATTTTGTTCTCACCAGTTGTAAATAATAAGACAGATATCGTAATAACAAATAATAAAACTGAAACAGAAATGGATATTACTGATGTTGAATATTTACTGACCAAGTTATTCTGATTTAAATGGAATACTATTTAAGCTCTAATGCAAATCGTCTTGAAAAATACTGATTTCAAATCAGAATAATGCTGGTTGATAATTTATTGAAAATTTCATTTATCGTGTGAATATAAAAGTGTTAAAGTAGAATGTGATTGTTGGTGTCACACTTGACTGTCTTTTTTTTATTCTATATTGAGAATTAACTTAAAAAAATTAGGATTATGGGGTATTTGTAGTGTTGGCGTTTGCAGCATTAGCTGAAAGATCTATAATGTTACCAAATGTCTGTCCTCTGTCATCACTTATTCTCAAAAACGGTTTGTCTTTCCCATCAGAGCCTTTATCCCACCATGTAACATATACCTTATCACCTAATGCACCTATTTCTGTACGTTCAGATACAATTCCTTTTGATTCGCTCAAGTTTATATCTTTACCAAATGTTTTCCCACTATCATTAGATACTCTTATAAATACATCTGGCTTATAGGTTGTATCGTTTTTGTCTCCACCTGTAGCAATTACATAAACGTTGTCACCCTGAGCGGCAACCTTGAGTTCATACGGAGAAGTTTTAACGTTATCATAAGACTTCATTACTTTAGAAAGCGATGAAGATGCAAGATTGGAATCAGAATTATTGGTCAATTTAAATTCAGGGCCAAATGTCTTTCCATTATCGTTAGATGTCCTAATATAGGCATCGGCAGATCCTGTCTTGTTGTCG
This sequence comes from Candidatus Nitrosocosmicus sp., assembly GCA_035274085.1. Taxonomy (GTDB): domain Archaea; phylum Thermoproteota; class Nitrososphaeria; order Nitrososphaerales; family Nitrososphaeraceae; genus Nitrosocosmicus. Next base: position 3,661 of record DATEOO010000020.1, on the reverse strand, counting down.
GCGTAAGTAACGTATACATTATTACCAAATGCAGCCACATCTGCTTCCACTGAGGTTCCATTTGTAGAGTTACTCAGACTAATCTTTTGACCGAAAGTCTGACCACCGTCATTAGAGGCCTTGAACATTACTTCATAATTTCCAGTAGCATTACCCCACCAGGCAATATAGACATTGTTGTCAGATACAGCGATTGGGGCCTTACCGTCGCTTCTATCTATACATGGCCATGAAAATGCATGCGCGGATTGGAGGGGTACTGCGGTAACCGCAGTAATTATTGTTACAAAACATAGCGATAAAATTATTTTTATCCCTAATTTATTTTTCATTAATAATTCTATATAACGCTATTATAAAAACAAATATTGATAACATAATGATATAAAAATCAAACTTTTATACAAAATGGTAAAAATTGGGAACAAGGCTCTATAACTCAAATTTGTAGCTGCTTTGTTTTACTATAATATATAGATATTACAAACTCCCAATTAATAAAATTAGATTCTGATCCATCAATTTATTTAAACTAAAGGCACTTAAATCCAAATGAGATGCTACTAAATTGGTTGATTTTCATATACTATTGATACATGTTCTCTATGCAAATGTATGGTAGATTATAAATAATTTGATAAAAAAGACAAAGTCTTCTGGACGGAGACAGCTATTTCTTAACATTGAAATTTTTCTGTTATTATAAGATAGTTCAACTAGGAAACATATCAAGCTAGCATGCATGTACAGTATAATAATGCTTTTTATTTGCTTAATATGTTAGTTTGAGAGATATTTGATATATTAGGCATTAAATCTATGCAACGAATTTTTCAGTATTTGGTTCCTCGTTGTATGATTTACAATTAGGACATTGTAATATTATATTGCTATAATTGTGAGTTATTACATTTTCTGCTAAAACAAATCCGCAGCAGCCACAAATGTGGGATTCAAGTTCAAGCCCTTTGACTAGCGCATTCCTATCATCAGTACTAATAATGATTCTCTTCTCTGCGGTAGACGGAGGTATGACTTGAAGTTTGATTATTTTAGCCACATGACATGACCTTGCATTATCGCATTTAAGGTATACTGGGATTTTTTACTCTGAAAAATAACTGAACAATTCTACTATGACATTGTAGTTTATATGACACAAATATTTGTCCTGAATAATCCACACAACCATAAACCTATGGGATACTTCAATTTTTTTGCCAAAAATGGCACTTTAATTTCTTCTCAAAGGATTGATAAATTCATTTGTGTATTAGATTATATTCAATTAGTTTTTACGTGTGTCTAAATCTAAAATGTAAATGTAAAGGTAAATGTAAAATCTCCAAGATTTTTTTGGAGCTATCTTTTGAAATATCTACCTTTTATTTAAAGTACAACATCTTGCAATACTTTGATGATTAGTCTAATCTATGTTTGTTTAAATAATGTTCGCCAAAGCTATACAACGGTGATGGAGATAATTCTTATTAAGAGCAAAAAAACTCATAAATGATGGTAAAAGGAAGAGGCTTGATGGTATTACCATTCATGTTTCTAATAATTGGAATTACCGTTACAATGTTCATTTCCATTCTGGGGATAAACGCCTTGTCTCTAATGAAAGAAAAACAAAATAGCAATAATACAAGTCAATCACAATTATCCGCTACTACAAACTTTACATTATTAAAACAACTAAATCTTTATACTCTTTATCACCGTTTAAATAATAGGATTTCGGATTTGATGGCTATCGCAGATGCCTCATCAAACGGTTCTAATTCTTTTGGAAACTTGCCTCTGGTAAATGTTACAAATGAAATGAAATTGAAATATCATGGATTACCTAGCTCCCAAGATCTAGAGAAGAGAAATGAAGCTCGAAAACTACTGGCCACTAACAAGGCTTTATTGTATATAGGATTACTTTTACCAAATGGAGATCGGTATTTTGGTGAACCATACTCACCATATCAAACTAATGGTCCTACAATCAATTTTGCATATAGGAATCACTTCATTGGTGCCGTGGAGACAAAGCAACCATACTTAAGTAACACATTAAATGCAGTCTCTACAGGCGAACCACTTGCAATACTTGCTAATCCAATTTATTCAGATTCGAAAAATCACAATTCATTGATAGGAGTACAAGTGTTAGGTTTAAACTATACCTACTTCAATGATCTGATAAAATCCGCGATGATGCCAGAAGATGGTAATAAACGGTTTATCATAATAGATAACAACGGCCCAGAAATAGGTGATTCGTCTTCTAACAACTATAACATGGAATCTTTTAAGGATCTTCAAAGCTTCCAAAATGCCAAGAATGGCGAATCAGGGTTTTTGATAGGGAAAATAAATGGTAAAAATATGTACATTTAATATACTCCAATAAAATTTGCTCAAACGAACTGGATTATATTGTTGTTGTCGACATTAGATTAACTCACAATCTTGTGATAGAATATGGTGGGTGAAGACGGCATCACTAACCCTCCAATAGATTTCATTTTATCACATTTCGCTAGTTCCCCTGGGCATTTTCCTCGTAAAATGATGACTCTAAGATCTAATGGACAGTTTACGGTTAATACAAGACAAGAAATCTTGCAACGATGTGAGCAATCTGACTTTAAGGATTGTCGCATTAACGCATATCCTGAAACCATAATGAAGGAAGGAATACTAATTCAATCACCAAACTTGGTATTTGTTGATTTGGATCTTGGCAATTTGATAATGACATGGACAAACTAAATAAAGTAAAAAGTAGTACCTTGAGAAAAATGGAACAAATGCAGGGCTCACACCCGACACTTTCTTGGACTGCGAATGGTTATCATATCTACCTTCCTATAGAAGTTCCAGTTCTGGACAATGAGTATGTTTTTTCTAAAGAAAAGTTTCCAAATCTATTTTCTTTAAAGGGAAAATACTCACACTACTTTGTATCTGAAGTCTTCATGCAATATGCAGAAGATTTTTTCACAAATGGAAAAGCCGATCCCAACCATCGGCCTAAATATAAAACTTGTTTGATTAGAATCCCAGATACTTTTAATTCCAAATGTCTGATTAGAGGATTAAGCCTAGAGGACTCTAAAGTAAGAATCCTACAAAAGTGGGATGGAACAAGAATTGATGGAGAGACAATCGCACACGAATTTATGATATGGTTAACAAAACAGGAGAATAATCTATACAAGTCATCATCTCCTAATAAACCCAATCTTATTAAAACAAATAGGAAAAGATACCTTGGCACTGGAAAGAGTCCTCATCAAGACAAACCTAATTCTAGAATTGAATGGATTGAACGCCTTTTACAAATGCCTCTAGTAGATCAAAGAAAATACTGTTTGTGGCGAATTATTGGCCCATATCTACTGAATGTTAAACATTACTCAGAAGCAGAAACTGCCAAAACAATGAAAAATTGGTTAGACTTGTGTAACAATTTAAGGAAATTAGACTTTGAACCTAAGATTAAGATTTATGGCATAATTAAAGGTAATAAGGGGTTCAAACCAATTTCTTACACTAAATTTAAGGATGAAAATAGAACACTTTGGTTATTCCTACAAAAGCATGATTTATAGAATATTTCCAAATAGTTTTTTATCAAATATTTTACATTAAACAGATCACATAA
>DATEOO010000019.1:0-8107 GCA_035274085.1 Candidatus Nitrosocosmicus sp. | reverse complement strand
CTATCTTAATGGTAATATCACTATCTTAATGGTAATATCACTATCTTAATGGTATGATAAGAAAAAAACATTTCAAAACTCGAGTTATGAAATAAGAGATGGATGCCCTTATTTTTTCAGTAACTTGGCAATATTTTCTATCAAAGAGTAGATTTCTTCTTGATTATGATTAGCATTTAGGGATATTCTTAACCGCGCCTCATTTAATTTGACGGTGGGATAACGTATTGCATGTACAAAGAAATGTTTTCTTAAGAGTCTTTTCGAGACTTCTAAAGCTTTCTTTTCATCCCCAATCAAGACAGGAATTATGGGACTTTTTTCAATTTTTCTAATGTCAATATTTTGTTCACTGGCTATTTTGTGAAAATATTCGATATTCTTATACAAATTTGTCTGAACATTTCCTCTCTTTGCAATCTCTATAGCCTTTAGAGCTATTTCGGCCAAAGAATCTGGAAGTGCAGAGGTAAAAATAAATGGTCTGGATCTATTAATTAGATAGTCTCTTATTAACTTCGAACAGCTAACATAACCTCCAAAACAACCTAGTCCCTTGCTTAGGCTACTGATATGTATATCTACTGCTCTATTAACACCAAAATAGCTTGGAGTTCCACTATAATCCTTTATATCGTTACTGCCTATGATGAAATCTCCATGTGAATCGTCCACTACGAGTACGCAATTATTTTCATCTGAAATGCGGGCAATTTCAGTCAAGTCGGCCATATCGCCGTCCATACTGAAAATTCCTTCAGTTATTATTATTTTTCGTTTGTTACCATACTTTTTAATATTTTTTTCTAATTCAATCGTATTATTATGAGAAAAGGGATGAATTTTGCTTGCAGTCAACTTGCATCCGTCTATTATGCTCGCATGATTCAATTCATCACTAAAAATAATAGTTCCTTTGTCAGAGATACATCCTAGTACTCCTAAATTTGCCATGAATCCTGTTGGAAAGAGCAGAGATGATCGAGTTTTTCTATGTCTGGATAGTGCTTTTTCCAGGTTTTCTAAACTTTCAGTATTTCCGCTAATTAATCTTGAGCTACACTGTGAAATTCTTGAAGCATGTAGATTTCTTAAACTTTTTCTTAAAACTTTATTCCTAGATAAACCCAAATAGTCGTTGGATGAAAAATCAATTACGCTATTTGCTCCAATTTCTTTTCCTAAATCTGAGATATGTTCGATAGTTCTGAGCTCTCTGTATAGGTTATCCTTTCTTAACTTTGTTAACTTGTTTAGAAAATAAAATGACTTAGTTTTGTTTGAGCCCAATCTCTTTTATCATTCTAATATCCTCATCAGGTTTATTTCCTTTTGTAGTCAAGTATCCTCCACTAATTATTCCATTAGCACCTGCCTTTAGGACCTTTCTATCATTCTGCTTCAGATGAACTTCTCTTCCACCTGCAATTTTTAATATAGCTTTCGGCATAAGAAAACGAAATGTTGCAACTGTCCTAATTATCTCCTCTTCCGTTAGTGAATATTTATTAAAGAGGGGGGTGCCTTCCCTACCTATTAACATATTTATAGGGACCTCATCAGGATCTAAAGATTGTAGAGAAATACCTAATTCTACCCTCTGTTCGATGGTTTCTCCCATACCTATTATTCCACCACTACACAACTCCAACCCGGCTTCCTTCACAATTCTGGCTGTGTTGATTCTATCTTCATAAGAATGGGTAGTACAAATCTTATCAAACATACTTTTTGCCGTTTCTAAATTATGGTTATATCTTTTAACACCTAACTTTTTTAGTATAGCAGCCCTACCCCTGGTCATAAAACCCAGAGATGTATTAACATCTATATCCATACTTTCTTTTATTAACTTTATAGTATTGCATATTTGGATAAAGTCCTGTTCTGGAGGAGATCTGTAAGCACAAACTATACAGAAACTATTTGCCCCGTTATTCTTTGCTTCTTCTGCTTGCGACAATATCTTCTCTGGGGTTAACAGAGGATATTTTTCAATTTTGGAGGTATTAAAAGTGGACTGAGAACAAAATGAACAATCTTCTGGACATCTACCAGATTTTGCATTAACTAAGGTTTCAATATCAACTTTGTCGCCCCCAAATTTCAGTGTAATTGTATTTGCACAATCTGCCAGGAAATCCAGATCAGCAGTATTAATTAATTTCATTGCTTCCTGAAAGTTGATTTTTTTATTTGAGAATACTTCCGTCATCTTTTGGTAGATAAAGTCCTTAGTCAAACTACTCATTTGATATCCCTTTTTTTATTGAGACTTATATTAGTATTTTAATTTATCCGTAATTTTGAGTAAAGAACGAATTTCGTCAGGAACTCAATAATATTAATTCGTCTAAAAAAGGACCGGTTTTCATACCGTCTTAGAAGTACACCTTTTTTTTTACTCTAACTTTTTCTATATTCGTTCAAACTTTATTCTACTTTTACTCGTATTTTTTTGACTACCTTTATTTTACGCACAAATACAATTAGTGGTTATGAAGTATGCATTTGCTTACCTGCGAGTGAGTACAGAGGAACAAACAGTTTTGAATCAAAAGCTGGCTATGCAAGGTTGGGCACAATCACATGATTTTCAGATTTTGGATTACTTCGAAGATTCTGCAATTAGTGGAAAAACAGCTGCAATTGGCCGAACAGGATTCCAAGAACTCTTAAGAATAATAAGATTAGAACCGGTCGATGCAGTTTTGGTTTATGAACTTTCGAGGGTGGGCCGCACTTTTTGGGATACTTTGGAAGCTATTAAGGCTATCGAACAATATTCCCCGTTAATCTCCTGCTCTCCACGGGAAACTTTTCTTCAAACAACTGAACCAAGCATCCGAAAGCTCATGCTGGGAATACTGACATGGGTAGCAGAACGGGAAAGAGAGTTGCTGGTTCAAAGAACCAAAGACGGGATTGTTAGAGCTAAATCCGTGGGAAAACATATAGGAAGGCCTAGTAAAGTGTTAAACACCGCTGAATTAATTAATCACCTATCTCAGAATAAATCTAAATTAATCATTGCAAGGGAATTAGGTGTATCAAAGGCAACACTTTACAAAAATTTGAAAAATCTTACCACTTAGTTAGTACTTCTTTTATTAATATCTAAAATAATTTCCAGTTGAGTGTCTATTATCTTATTTAGAGAATATGAGTCAATAGCTAAAGGAGGTATGACAATCATGGTACTTCCTAGCGACCTAAGTAGGACGCCCCTTTTGAGTGATTCTCTTATAACAAAATAGTTAATAGGCATGTTACCTACACAGGTAATTGGTTTGTTATTAACTGCAAGATCGAACCCTGCTAATAATCCTTTGTATCTAATATTTTTTACGATTGGAATCGATTGAAATTCTTTTAACCTTTTCTCAAGTTTATTGCTATTTGATCTTATTTTGTCCAGGAGGTGATATTCTTTGTACATTTTTAGATTTTCAATAACAGCCGTACATCCAATTGGGTGTCCAGCAAACGTGTGACCATGAAATAAGTGTTTTTGGTCTCTTAAACTGCCAGAAAATTCTTGAAATATTTTTTTGGAAGTTAATGTAAGGGCTAGCGGAAAATACCCTCCTGTTATTGCTTTGCCAAAACATACAATGTCTGGAATGCTTTTCTGGGATTTGTATTCTATCATGTTTCCAAGTCGTCCAAATCCAGTGGCGATTTCATCTAAAATCAACAAAATGTTATGCTTTTTGCACAAATCGCTGATTCTCTTTTGATAACTATTTGGATATATATTGACTCCACCAGCCAATTGAGCACCGCTTTCCATAATGAGTGCTGCAGTTTTATCTGCTTGTGTCTCAATTATCTTTTCTGTCCGTTCTAATAATAAATTTAATTTTTGTGAATTTACTATTCCATCTAGGGTTACCTTTTTGGGATTCGGAATTACGTGACAATTAAATAACAAACTTTTGTAACTTTTAAAGTATCTGTCAACATAACCTACTGACATAGCACCAATAGTATCACCGTGGTAACCATCAGCTAATGATAAAAATGAGGTTTTTTTCAAATAACCTCGGTTGTTCCAATATTGGACTGCAATCTTTAACGCAGCTTCTATAGCGGAGGAACCATTGTCTGTGAAAAATATCTTGTTCATTCCCTTAGTTAATTTTAAGAATTCATTAGACAACTCAATTGCTTTATTATTTCCTATTCCAAAAATAGTTGAGTGAGGTATCTCATTTATCTGTCTGATCATTGCATTTGTAATTCGATTACTGCTAAATCCCCAAACATTGCACCACATGTTGGACAGGCCATCGAGATATCTGTTACCTTTGCTATCACAAAAATAAAAGCCAGTTCCAGATGATATGATTCTCCTCTTGAGATATTTAGTGTAATCTTGCATTTGCGTATAAGGATACCATACATTGTCATTTTTAGACAAATATAGTTAATCTATTCGTGCGTTGATTATTAAATTCTTTATTTTTCAATCTTGAAATATATATTGAAAGCCTTTTAATGTAAACTGCTAACCAGATGGACTTGAAGGAATTATTGTACTCAAAAATCGATCAACTTGGAAAAGATCATATTAAAATGAAAATTAAGAGTAATATTCAGAATTCAGAGTATATAATCAAACAATTACTTGAAGAATGTGCTAGTTCAAATGATATTCAGAATTTAACACAATCTGATTATATCTCATTGGCTGAAGGTTTGTTGCATTTCTTACTTGCAATTACCATAACACCATCGCAGAGGAAAATTAAAATTTGTAATACCGAAGTCAGCATTCTTGTTCCAGGTGCTAGTGATTTAAAAAAAAAATCAGATAAAGTAGTAATTATTCAATTTTTAAAAGGGGATGAGGTTGAATATACGAAGATTATCAATGAGCTATTGGAAATACAACCATCTTTCTATAACATTTGGCTGATTTCATACCGTCCTATAGTAACTACATTTGGACTTAAAAATTTTGTAATTGATGAGCGGATTCAAAACATGGAGATTATCCAGCCCTTTTCAAAAGTGATAATTGAAATAAATAGCTTTCTGGATCGGATCAATTACACTGGTTTTCGAATTATCTAAGGCAATAGCTAATGTTTCATAATTCGAGTTTTGAAATGTAAAAATGGTGAGAGTTTATGAGGAAATATATAATTGAGTTTTACGCAAAGAGAACTGAATATAATGAAATAAAGAGTTACTTTGAAGAAGTACCCATTGATGTTATTTTATCAGGCCTTAGATTTTCAAATAATAGATACAGGGCAAATGCAGGTGGTTACTTGAATCCGGGACGCAAGAGTCTGGTCAAGAAGGAGACTGCCCTATTGACTAAAAAACAAGCTAGAGTTAGACTAAAAAACTGGAAGATCATGATAAAAAAATATCGGGCAAGCGGTTATAGCTACCCTACCATTTATAGAATAAAATTGAGGTTGAACGCTATTATCAACAATACAGATACCCTAGAGTAGTACCGATCGATTGTATGTTCAATATAAAGAGTTACTTTCTGAGATCTTAGAATCTATTCCAGTATTTGGTAAATCAGGGAATTTGTCCTTCATGTTTTGTTCGACAATAGCACTAGCCTCTTCGATTATTTTTAGAGCATCTTCGCTTACAGCATTCGTGTTTCCATTAATATCAGAAGTTGTAGGGATTTGTCCCGAATCATTCATAATGCCATTTAATATATCTGTTATCTTCCCAAATGACTGTCCTGCTTCTGGTATCATCGAATTCAATCCGCCCTGAATATTCTTTATTACTGACATTGCCGGGCTCAAAGTAACAACTACATCTCCCAGTTCAGTAATGGTATTCAATCTCAGTTGGATTTGTTCTAATGCCAATTTTGCTGACGTAATCATCTTATTCATTTTCCTGATCTGTGATAACTCATTGGATAGGATTTTAGCATACTGACTATCATGATTCTGCATTGCGTTAATAATTCTTTTAAATATAACTTGATCTTTCTCGTCCATCTTTGCTGACATGCTTTCCAATTTTGCTATTTGAGAATGCAATCTCTTCTGTGCCTCCTCGATTCTGGGCTTTAATGGCGATGGCGGTTTTATGTTCTCTAATAGTTTCATACCTACATTGCCTATCTCATTTTGTGGTTTGATCCATTTGTTGCTGAAAGACATTACTTTTATACCCTCTCCCAATGTATTATTTTGTTTATAAAGGTGTATTATTCTACATCCTTGTAACCGAGGTGACAACAATCCTAAGTTACACTGACTAGACAGGAATTTATATTGGATAAGCACCGCACGTTTTGCAAAAGCTTGCATTCCGGCATAAATTCATGTTACAAGACGGGCACCTCTTCAATCCTTCGAATGGTTCCCAGATTTGTTGAATCGGCGGGTCAAAAAATTTTCTGAATGTTTGATAGTAAAACAAATGTTCTTTAGTTCTAATCAAAACGCCTTCGTTTTGTGCCCTTCTGTATCCTTCAATGAAATCTGGATCTGTAATGAAATCTTCTAAGTAAGATATTATCTTGTTTATTCCAGACCCGCTTTCTAAGGCTTCTTTTCTCCTCCAGGCAATTTCGTCTCCCAAGATTTCTCTAAAACATCTTCTCAAAAAAAACTTTCCATATATTATGCTGTTGTGCATAGCGATTTTTTCTTCTATCGATAGTGACTGACTAAACTTTATGACGGTTTCATCAAGAAAAGGGGTTATTATTCCGATCTCATATTTTTTTGAGAACGAACAGGATACGAACTCCATATTTTGAACCATGTCCTTTAATTTTGATTGCAAAATCTCTGGTGATTGAAGGTATTTGGCTAGGAAGTTATATCCCCCAAAAAGTTCATCTGCCCCATCCCCTAGAATAATAGTATTAACTTTTAACCTTTTGGCTTCTTTAAAGCCTAAGAGTTGAACTAGACTATTTCTTAGAAATATTGGATCAAATGTCCTAAAATCTCTTACCAACTCGTCCAAGTTTTCCAGTATTATTTTCATACTTGGCATTACAATGTTATGATTAATGCCATACTTCTTCGCAACCAAAATAGAATAAAAATAATCGGAAGAATGTTGATCTATAGAAATTGTTATGGCTTCTCTGGGATTCATATAATTAAGAAGGATACTACTATCTAATCCTCCAGATAGTAATATCGATTCACCATGGAACCTCCCACACGCATGCTTCAGGATTTCTTTGAATTCTCTACATATATTTAACAAATATAATGATATCGATTTTACGTTTATAAATCTAAATCGTTAAAGCTTAAATCTGAATGGAATTTCGAGCAAACAAAAAATGTATTAATCCATCCTGTGGAATAGAATATTCCATAGATAATGATATTTATCGTTGCTCTTGTGGTTTTCTTTTAGATATTAAGTATCCGGATGTCCCTGATAGAGAATTGATCGAAATATTTTACCAACGACGTAACTTTGGAGGAAATATATTTAATGAAAGTGGGGTATGGCGATATAGGGAATTATTAAATTTTATTGGTGTCAATACCAATAGCTTGCAAGAATGTTCTAAACTTTTGGTTTCATTGGACGGTTCGGAGGGCAGATCTTCAAGACCTTACCAAATGAGTAAAGTTGCAAAGTACGTTAATTTACCTAATGACAATTTACTTCTCCAACCTGAGGGTTATAATCCTAGTGGATCATTCAAGGATAATGGAATGGCTGCAGCAGTTACTCACGCGAAGTTGTTGAATGTTAAGAAAATAGTTTGTGCTTCTACTGGAAATACTTCGGCATCTGCAGCTATGTACGCCTCAAATGAAGGTTTAGAATGTGATGTTTACATCCCAAGAGGTGAAATAGCTCCTGGAAAGCTTGGTCAAGCTTTTCAATTTGGTGCTCAAGTAATTCAAGTTGATGGTAATTTTGATGATGCTTTAACTCTATCCCTTGATATGGCTTTGAAGGAAGGTGGGTATACAGTTAACTCTTTGAATCCTTTTAGAATTGAAGGTCAAAAAACTATCATATATCGGATAATGGAATACCTAAATTGGAATCCTCCTGATTGGATAGTATATCCTGGAGGAGCTTTAGGCAATATTTCCAGTTGCGGTAAGGCCCTTATGGAGCTCTATAAATG
>DATEOO010000018.1:0-3168 GCA_035274085.1 Candidatus Nitrosocosmicus sp. | reverse complement strand
AGTTACAGCAGGAGGAAGGGTTCTAGTAGAAGGAGTAGATTATAGCGTGAATTATCAATTAGGGAAAGTTCAAATTCTCGACCCGTCGTTACAGGCTTCAAGTATACCAATTGAAATTTCATTAGAAAATAATTCCATATTTGGTCAGCAAACAAGAAGGTTTTTTGGTGTGAATGTAGATCATTTGATTTCAGAAAATTTTATGGTTGGTGCTACTTTCATAAATATGAAAGAAAAGACATTTACTCAAAAATCAAGTTACGAACAAGAATCAGTAAACAACAGTATTTTTGGACTGCATGGTAATTATTCTTCTCAGGTTCCGTTTTTTACCCGTTTAGTTAATAAGCTGCCTAATATAGATACTGATGCTCCTTCTTCTGTTTCTGTAAGTGGTGAGTTTGCTTATTTGATGCCCAATGCATCTGATGGTGATAAGTTTCAAGGCGAATCAACTATTTATGTTGATGATTTTGAAAGCTCCCAGTCGTCAATTGATTTGCGTTCTCCTTATGCTTGGAGTCTATCTTCTACTCCAGTGGATAATTCGAATAGTCCTTATGATTTTAATGGAAATTTAAATGGTTTGGATTATGGTTTCAAGAGAGCCAAATTATCGTGGTATTCTGTAGATCCAGTTTTTTATACTTCAAAACCATCGGGAGTAACAAATGACGATTTGTCTTTGAATTCAACAAGAAGGGTTTATAGTGAAGAATTGTACCCATTAACAGACATTGTACAAGGTCAATCTCTAGTAGTGAATACGCTGGACATGAGTTATTATCCCAAAGAGCGCGGGCCTTACAATAATTCATCAAGTGTATCTGATAGCCCCAATGAAAATTTTGGAGGTATTGTGAGATCATTAAGCTCTACAAATTTTGAGCAAAGTAATGTAGAGTATATTCAGTTTTGGGTTATGGATCCATACGTGGGTACGGGAAGTACTTCAAAAGCGAATATGGGGAAAATTTATTTTAACCTTGGGGAAATTTCAGAAGATGTTTTGAAAGATGACAGGAAAGTATACGAGAACGGTTTTGGTCCAGGTCAAGTATTAGTAAATCCTCAGCCTGCCTGGGGAAATGCGCCAGCTTCTCAGTCATTAATCTATGCATTTGATAATAATGAGGGCAATCGTACCAATCAGGATATTGGACTTGACGGACTACCTTCAAGCCAAGAAGGAGCAAAATATAATAGTTATGCTGGAGATCCCGATCCGGCAGGGGATGATTATCTGTATTATTTAAATACTACAGGAGATGTATTGAATCGCTATAAAAATTATAATGGTGTCGAAGGTAATTCAAATGTTAACATTGATTCCGCTAACAGAGGTTCTTCAACAATACCAGATGTTGAAGATGTGAACAGGGATAACACAATGAACACTATAAATGCTTATTATGAATACAGTATAGACATGAAGCCTGATATGGAGGTAGGTCAAAATTACGTATCTGATGTGCGTAATACAGTAGTGACTTTACCAAATGGTGCTACTACAGAATCAAGATGGATTCAGTTTAAAATTCCTATTTCTCAACCGCAAAATACTATAGGAACAATTTCAGATTATAGGTCTATTCGTTTTATGAGAATGTTTTTGACCAATTTTACGGATCAGGTTACTTTGCGTTTTGGAGCTTTGGATTTAATGCGTGGAGAATGGAGACGTTATGCAAATTCATTAGATTCTGATGACATAAATGTAGATGATGATGCTACGGTTTTTGAAACTGCATCGGTCAATCTTGAAGAAAATTCGAATAGATGCCCTATTAATTATATAAGTCCGCCAAGTGTTCAAAGAGAGCAATTGTATAATAATAATACGGTAATCAATCAGGACGAACAATCGTTGTCAATGCGTGTTTCTGGAGGAGGATTAGAACCTTTGGATGGGCGAGGCGCTTTCAAAAGCTTTAATATAGATATGCGTCAGTACAACAAGCTAAAAATGTTTTTGCATGCTGAATCTTTGCCAGGCGAAATAACATTAAAGGATGATCAAATGGTTGCTTTTCTGCGAATTGGTGCCGATTATTCTAATGATTTTTATCAAATAGAAATTCCATTGAAGGTGACTACAGCTTCTTCTAACGATGATAAAAATTGCCCGCCGATGAGCGCTGATTTAGTTTGGCCAACAGACAATGAAATAGATTTGTCATTAGCATTATTAACTGATTTAAAATTAAAATCTTTAAAAATTGATAAAACTACTTTGCCGGCAGATGGAATTTATTATTCTGATGACGACCCAGATGTTGAAGGGGGTGATGGTGATGATAAACTGCGCTTAGGGATAAAAGGAAATCCAAATTTAGGTTTGATACGAAATATCATGCTCGGGGTTAGAAGTAATGAACCTCATGAAGATATAAAGGGAGAGGTTTGGTTTAATGAGCTTCGTTTGGCAGATATGGATAATAAAGGCGGAATTGCGGCTTTATTAAATATCGATACTAATTTTGCAGACTTAGCAACAGTTTCATTTACAGGAAATATAAAAAACTTTGGTTTTGGAACAATTGAGCAAGGCCCAAATGAAAGGAGCAGAGAAGATATTCAGCAATATAATGTAGTAACAAATATTAATTTAGGTAGGTTTCTGCCAAAAAAATGGGGAGTTAATCTGCCGTTTAATTATTCGATAGGAGAAGAAATTATTAAGCCGGAGTATGATCCTTTTTATGAAGATATTAAGCTGAAACAAGTTTTGGATGATGCTGAGACTGATGCTGAAAGAAAAGCTAAATTGAATCAAGCAATAGATTATACTAAACGAAAAAGCATCAACTTAATTGGTGTACGAAAAGAAAGAAGCGCAGAGAAAAAACCTATGCCTTATGATGTGGAAAATTTCACTTTTTCACAATATTACAATGAAGTGGCACGTCATGATTTTGAAATAGAAAAAAATATTGATCAACAATCCAGAACAACATTGGATTATGCTTTTGCATTTCAGCCAAAGCCAGTAGAGCCTTTTCAAAAAACGAAGTTCATGAAGAAAAGCACTTATTGGAAGTTTTTAAGTGATCTTAATTTTAATTATCTGCCTTCGAATATTACTTTTAGCACGAATGTGACTAGGCAGAATAATGAACAGCAGTTTAGGCAGGTTGAAGATATAGGTATCGGATTTGAGCCTTTGTA
>DATEOO010000017.1:0-9159 GCA_035274085.1 Candidatus Nitrosocosmicus sp. | reverse complement strand
TAATTGGAGGAACCATTTATAGGATTGCTCAAATTATTTGATAGAGAAGTTGTTGTTATATATGTTGCATTAAGGCTCTCATAAAAATATATTTGTGGAGAAGTAGTTAGGTTTAATAACTCGATTAAACCAGTGGTCGAGTTTGTAAAGCCATTTATTTCAGAATATTTAATTAGTAATATATAAAGGCAAAAATATTTAGTGAGAAAAGCTGACATTTCTTTAGAATAATCTATAATTAGAATATAAAATAAATGGAAGATAATTAGACAGTCATATCAGAGGTTAATTGTCGGTTTTTATCAATCATTAAAAGCGCGTCAACTTCTGCATAAGCAAGCATAATTAATCCCCCAGCGGGTACGGCTGCATCGAATTTTACCTCTACAGCAACTGTACCATCTTTTATCAATTCGAAACCCGGGTCATTTTCCATAGAATTTGTTAAAACAAATGCAAATAACGTCCAGCCTTCTTTATACATGCCCATATCAATACCATTGCTGTCTGTTGAATAAGCATGACCCGTGTATTCTTGCATATCATGATAGGCTCGTACATAATGATTATTACCAAAGTTTAAATTATAAGGAACTTGCGGATAATTCCGACCTTAGAAAAAATAACATTAAATATATTAAAATATTGTCGAATACCATTCGCAGTTATAGATATCTCTCTTATAGAATGATGTTTAAAATTAAATGGGGATTTTTGTTTATTCCCGTCATAGGCAGATCGTTCCAAGATTCCTATACTCTACAGGTATTAATTCTAGGTCATAATATAAATTTAGAACCGATTATAATTCGCCTCGGGACCTCATTTGTAAATAAATTAGCATTGAATTCAGTTCTCCCTATATCGAAACATTGAAATATGATATCCGATATAAAATGTTTACCCTCGGTTATAGCAAGGGTTTTCAGCATAGTTTTTCGAAGCCCATATCTTGCGGGTTGAGTTTCTAATTTTCTTGCCAAATCCAAAGACAGGCTATAAAATGAATTTATTTTTTAAAAAATTAGTTACGCTAACCCATCCATAAGATCTACAGTTTTGACGAATAATTTACAGCTGACAATCTCCAAAGCATAATTTTCCAAATTAGCTATAGGTTGTATAAACAGAAATTTCGAGTTTTCATGTGGAGTAATCTCGATATCAATTTCTACATTATTAACCAAATATAATTCTTGGTTGAATAAATCAGCATCGATTTTATGTATAAGTTGGACGGTTTTACTCTCAGCAAAAGATTCTTTCCGTTTAATATAGCCAGCTCCAGCATTAGAATCTTGATCCGCCCCATCCCTCGAATATCCTGTGCACGTTAAAAACGAATCCTTTACAGCAATAGGATACGAAAGCTCATAATCCATATAAGCTTTATAAGAATATAATCCATTGCTATCAAATGTTTCCTAAATAAATAAAGCAAATGTTTTTTAGAATTTTATTATGTGCATATTACCTGCCCATTTACAACTATTTTTAGGTTTTTTATATAGGTTGCTCCAATCATCTGTATAGTGCTAATATCTTCTCCTGCTGGTACATTAATAGGATTATTTGCTGCATCCAATTTTCTTAGTTTCATTTCCGTTTGAATATAACATTTCGATAGATCAATAAAGGAGGTTATCGGATGGATTTTAAAATGGAAAGGTGTAGAAGTTATAGGGTTTAAAGTCAATATTTGTCGATACGCACTGTTCGCTATAGAAACATTCGTTGGAGGGGTTTCAAATAAATTTAATGCACTAGTAATAGTGCTAACACTCGTCGAGTCGATTTTCTTATAAAGCATTATATCTATAATTCTCTGTAAAAAAATTAGAAAAGATAATGAACATACATTTGCGCTAAATATTAACAGGGGAAAACATATACAACCAATGCTAACAAAAATATAAATATTTATTGTCACATACAAATAAATATGCAAGGAGATAAAATTAATTAACTATATTAATAATAGCCTAACGCATCATGACGTTGTTTTTTCGGTGGATTCTGGGTAATTAATTTAGCCGAACCAGCTAAAGGTCTTTTAAATTGTATAGCTTTTCCGATAATATTATCGGGCTTCAGCATAACATGAGCGCCAACCCCCTTTTTTCGTCTCTTTTTTCCAGATCCCCGTTGCAATTTTTGTTGTAAGGTCGTATTCGCTTTGTCTATAAGCCTTCGAACACCTTCTCTTCCTTCGTCAGCTATAGCTGCTTTAGGCTCTTTGCCTTGAACTATATCTGTAAGAGCTCTTGCACCTACTGCACTTCCTTCATTTCCTATAGCTCTTCCAGCCTCTTTGGCCATAGGAGCCAAAGTATGACCAATTTTCATAGCCATAGGTTTTAATGCTCTATATATACTCCGAAATATATCTCCAAGCCCGTATCCTCTTTGTCGAGCCAAGGAACTTCCTACAAAATATCCAACGCCTCTTTGATGAAATAGAGGGAGTCCTTCAAAGTATGCAGAGCCCGAGCCATCCCCTAATTGATAAAAATTTTCTAGACGAACATCGGTTCCATCAAATATAACATGGACCATTTTAAGGAATTAGACTAAAATTTAAATATATTAAATAAATCTAAGCGTACTTACAATTTTTCTCGGATAACCAATTTAATATTCAGTTTGACTTCGTTAAACAATAGGCTTAATACGTCAGTTGCAAATAAATATCCATCATCTTTATTGACCATTATACTCAAATTTTTAGCCATTATAAAGACTATTTTTAAAATATATAGACAGAGTTTTAGACTCTTCATTTGCATATCCACGAAATGTTAAGAATAATATTTATTGTGAATACAAATATATGCAATATATGTTTATAATACATAACAATTATTAAAAAGGAATGGCTTTTTTAAAAACTAATGTGACAATAACAATTCCCTCAAAAGGAATAGGTCGACCTTCCAAGCTTCGAACTTCTATAGTAATATCGTTTATTTCTTTTGCAATAACTCGAGAAAAATTTGGGTTATCATATGTTTTTTCAATAATATCTCCAGGTCTCCCTGATACAGCAACAATTTGTAGTAATGATGACATCTTATCCCCTATAATGGTATTCTCCAAAACTCCAGCATTTATATAAACACATAAATGCGAAACACCTAAAATTATATAGAGAACGAGACTATATAAAAATGTATACCTCCTCTCAAATCGCAAGCATATAAGGCCAAGTCATCAGCAAATAGAGGCTTACCCACTTCGAATCCCAGCACATATGAAATTTGATCGGATAATTGAATATTTTTTATTTGATGGTCATTAATTCTCAAACAAAAGCGTCCAATATCATCTTGATATTCAAATTTAATCGACTTGGCTAAATTAATTCGCTTTTCATATTCTTTTGTTAATTTTTTGTTATGCTCTTCTATCCGGGATTGAGGAGCATTAGACAATATTTCCATAAATTTTTCCTCGTCATCTGCAGCTTCCACCAATTTCCAATATAATGGACTTCCAATCTCTGCTACACCAGCAGCCATATCCATTAACCATTTCCTCTTGGCCTGTTTTGATTGATGCAATGTTTCGTTTTTCCATTTATTTTTGTCTCTTTCTTCTTTTTCACGTACAATTTCCATCAGATTTTTTAAACTTTTGGGCTTCTTTTTATAACGGGCTTGGAGATCTGGATAATTCATAAAGAAATGGTCAGTAGGAAGACGTTGGGCCATATAATCTATTTCATCGTCTTCAAGCTCTGTATCACTATCTTCGATTTCTTGGACACTATTTCCCGCATTGACCTCAATATTCTCGTTTTTGGTATTTTCTTTTGGGGTCCCTTGGTTCTGCTCTTGTGTTTTTTGAGGAATAGCTTTAGTTTCTGGTACTGTTCCCGCTTCTCCAGACTTGATCGAACCATGGATTTTATCTGGTCGATCAGAAGTTGAAACATTTTGAACCTCATGATAAACATGAGGGGTACTAGTTTCTTCGAGAACTTCCTCGTTGTCGAAATATCTTAAGTCGGATACATATTCCTCGGTTAATTTTTGTTGTTTCGCAGCTTTTTCTTCGTTGTTATTTTTTACAGCACTTCGTTTAGATCGAGTATTAGGTTTTGTCGAACTTGATACGTTTAGTATATAATTTTCTAATCTTTTAGATGAAAACTCTTCTTCAATTTGTTTAATTATCCCTTTCTCCAAACCTGCTTCAAGCTGTTTAGGCGAAAGATAAGATCCTTTAGCTATTCGGAATCGATAAGTACTTGTATCCCTTAATATTATTTCGATGTATTGAGCTTCCGTTGTTCCTATAGCAGGCCATGTATTAGGGTAGACAATACCTTAAAATAAACATGTAAAAAAATTTACATATTTTCTTACTTTTTAAACCACACAACCAATGTCCTTTATCAAATTCCAGCTTTTTGGGAAATTGGATTCGAAATTTATATGGTCGATTTTGTTCGGGTAATTTATTTTCGTCAAAATCCGCTCCAGTATATGGAGTATTGCTGGGTAATATAATATTAAACATAGAGCTTGACATAATACAAGGAAAATAACAAATAGTTTTTCACTAAATAAAAATTAATTACATACTCTAATTAACAAAATCAGATTCATTAATCCAATATGTGTCGTGCGGATAACCAACAAACTGAACTCTATACTCTAGTTCTCCCTTTTTATTACGTCTTTTCTGTAAAACTCGATCAATCCTATATGTAGCATTCTTATCTTCACGAGTTTTAGTAAGCTCTTCACTATAAAATCTTCCTTCTATAGGATCATTTTTATGGTCGCGCAAATAATAATAAGGAGGTGAATTTGGATCATTTTTGACAACTCTATCGACTTTAAATATTTCATCACTGAAAGTTGGGACATATCCTTTGCGAAAAATTCTTTTCTCAAGAGCAATCCTTACATCATCCTCTTTTTTAAACCTTGGTGGTTTACGTGAAAGTTTATCACAGTCATATAGCTTCTTCCATAAGTTATTGGCATTTTCAGGTGTTACGTCAATGGGCCTCATGCCAGTTGATCGACATATCGACTTATTTATAGATTTTAATACATCATCAATAATATCCACCCAATTTGTCGTATTCTTATCAGAAAATATTTTGTATAGCTTTTGTTTAATAGTTCTTATCTATAAAGTATACAATATTTTTTCACATTAGTATTAAATTATTTTTTACCATTCTTTCAGCAACAGCAGCCTTCACACTCTTATCTGTACTACAATGCTTTGCTATATATTTTTCCTCCTTAAAGTATTTATGCATCTCTTTTGATTCAAATTCTTTGCCTGCAACAAATATCTGTAGAAATTACATAATAATTATTCTAACCTTGATCAGTAAATAATCTTTGCGGCAGAATAGGCGTTTTATCGTCAAACAATTTATCAAAGGCCTTTATCATATCAAGAGAAGATTTACTCTTGACAGGTATACCAAATACCATTCGACTTAATACATCTACTACTACCAATAAATAACGATATCCCCTATTTTTTGCTGCCAAAGATTGGAAATCTAAAAAATATATTAGTACATGTTAGAAAAATGTTTAACCTGCTAAATCGGCTTGAAAATCCGTCATATATCCTGCAGGAACTGTTTTACTTCTTGGAAATTTTAATTGCCTCGGTTTAAATAATCCATATGTTCTTTCTCCATCAAGAAAGTATATTACG
Source organism: Candidatus Nitrosocosmicus sp. (assembly GCA_035274085.1). Classification (GTDB taxonomy): domain Archaea; phylum Thermoproteota; class Nitrososphaeria; order Nitrososphaerales; family Nitrososphaeraceae; genus Nitrosocosmicus. Next base: position 3,468 of record DATEOO010000017.1, on the reverse strand, counting down.
TCATCATATTTTATATTATTATTTGCTTTCTTAGCTTCTTGATATAAAGCTTTGATGCCCGCATAAGAACCAGCGGTAGAAATATTAGAGTAAATATTTTTTAAAATTTTTTGTTTTTCCTCATGATCCATTTCGAGGGTCGAAAATTATCAGTATTTTTACAACAATTGCCTTTGCCTCTTTGAAATTTGGCGCTACTACTTGATGGTTTTAGCGGGTCAGATTCAAAATTAAATAAATTTGAAAAATCTTGATAATATTGACCAAATGGCACTCTCCTTTTCTGAGCTTCTGAAATTAAATTATTCGTATAGTGATTATTGAGCAAAGAGTTCCGCAGCGCAGTCGTTCCAGCAGGACTAGGCAAGTTCTCCAGTGTAGGAAAAAGAATACGCTCAATCGCTTCATCGAGATTAGAATTTTTTATATATGTTTTTGCTTTTATAGACGTTTTTACATGCAGGCCATCTTTAGTTATAGGAAATTTATCTGCATTATTAAGCAAATATTGTTTTAATTGATTTTTCATTTCATTCTTTTCATTTTCTTGCATGTGCATAAACGGGGCGGCAAGCCTTCTCCCCCTACTGCTAAATTGAGGGGTAACAAAAGCTTCTCTCATCGGATTTACAGGGGTTCCTTCACTATTAACTTCACTCTTCTCAAATCGTGGAATATAGGAGTCATCAAACCAATAATCTTCAAAATCGCCTTGGTCGTTATAAATACCTCCTTGTGCCCCGGCATTTTTACCACTTTTAATTAACACTTTAGCTCCAGAAGGTACCAATTCAACCTTAACGGGTCGATTTTTTGCTTCATCTCTTAGACGTAAATAGCGCCGCAGGGCTTGATCATATAAAATCTTTTTTGTTGATATAGTTGTACCCTTTTTTGGCATTATTTGTCCCTTATGAAATATTTTTCGTCTGATTAATCGTTTTTTAAAAGGTTTTGAGCTTCTTCTAGTTTTAAGTTCTCGGTTAATAGCTTTATCTGCATAATCCAGACGTCCTACTTCGGCTAAATCGTGGGAGTTACTGGATATTTTAGTAGTTTTGGCCGTGGATAATAATCCTTTATACATATCTTCAGGTACCACCATTAAACGGCGAGCCATCTTTTTAACTAGACAGTATTCGAATAAAATAACATAAAAATAATTTTAAAAAAGAAATCGCAAATACCTAGACACTTTTTCAATAATAGCTCTTGCAACTTCGGCTATAATAGGGGATAGTAGGGCAGCAAATAAAGGACCGTTGCCGTATTGGTTTATTATACACCTCTTTGCACTTTTTTCAGATCGTTTTCTAGAAATAGCTCTAACTATCGGAGCAAATTGCTGCAAGCGTCGAATCTGTCGATTAGATATGCAGAAACAACCAGGACGTAATATATTTGAACAAATTTCTACTAATGCCAAAAGTTCGTCATTATTAGCCTTTTTAATGATTTTCCACCGGCGTGAGTCACTTTTAGAGCGGCTAAGGCTTTTCAAAAATTTGATGTTATTAAATACTCTAGTTCCAATAATAGAAGAATTCGATAATTGTTGTACCATCCGAAGTATTTATTTTATAACGGGGCGAAAATTGTACAGCTATTTATATAATCGACGTTGTCGTTTTGTTTAACAGGAAAAATATCTGTCCTAAGTTTCAAAATAGGATTACTAGCGGGATGTAAATCAACAAATAAGTATCCGTATGGCTTTTCTGTCGCCTTTTTATATGCATCCAGAAAATAAGGTAATTGACGTGGAAAAAGTTGGGTTCCGAGGTTCCGGATTTGTAATTGGGCCGATGGCGCCCTCATCAAGCATAAATAATGGCTATTTGTTCGGGCTATTTTTAATGAAGGTTGGAAAAGATTCTGGCAAAGTAATATGATTGAGAAATTTTCATGATGGGAACGTTTTGTATACATATCCGATAACCATTTTTCATTTAACGATAGCATCAAATCATCAAGAATTATTAGGCCAGGTTTTGGCAACGAAGATATGATATCATCATTTGGCATTCCTGCACAAATTTTTATTCCATCATTTTCCAAACTTGGTATATGATTATGAAATTGTCCATAGCAATATAATATTGATGATGTAGATCGAAGAGCAGGTTCAAACATTTCTTTATAATTTTCCAATACTTTTAAAAGAAAGGTTGTTTTACCTATATTTTAAAGTAAGTTTTTTATACTTAAAATATTATCTGACCAGAGCTAGATGGACCACTAACAATTATTCCGCTAGGGAGCTTTATTTTCAGATCATCATTGAAGAGGTTCATAATTATAAATTATTTTTCTGAAAAATTAAGCATTTCTAAAGTTTTCAATTAATAAGTTTATCATTCTATGCAAATGTCAGTACAAAACCATATGATTGTAGATCAAAATTAATTATTTTTAATGTAGTCTTGAATGTTAACATTAGTGGAATTAAATGTACGTATATACTCAACAAGTAGATCATACATTTTCCTACTTTTAATCCAAAAGCCTACATGACCTTCATCCTTATACCAAAAATTACATTGAACAACTTTCCATGACAGGTTTGGACATCTTAAATTGTTTGTTATATTCGCGCATTGTAATTCAGTATTTACCTTTTTAGAGTGTAAAAAGAGTGAACGTTTGTGCAATTGGTCGTTTTCCATATCTTTTGATCAAATTTTCCGATGAATTTTTTAATAAATTTTGAAAATTCTTTTAAAAGCATTTTCTTTTTAAAGTAGATCATTATCGATCCTTTCACATCTATTGAATTCCAACGTCCACATAGTTCAACAACATTGCGCGAATTCTTTTTTTCTTCGCCTGCGAGTACTTTTTACAGCAAATATAACAAACAATTTTTAATTAACATATATAACTGAATATTCGGTGAAGCATTTAGTGTATAGAATATTATGCTATCAATAGAATTACATATTCACATTAATCAGAGCCTAATGAAGCAAAGTATACTGTTTCACCTACACGAATATTTCCTTTTACACAAGATTTACAAAACGAACGTGTTTCATAGAGTCGATCATCAATCACTTCATAACTAGTGTTTGTCTTGTTATGATCTCGGCAGTTTTTGCACATGGTGTTGATGCAGACAAAGTCAAACTTCGAAATCTTCCAGAATTCGTTTTCACGTTCCAGTGGATCAACATCTTTCTTTTCCTTCTTATCTGATGCTTTAACAAAGGCCGCAGCTTTTGGACGAGATGTTTTGACATAGATGATGTCCTCATTATCATCAGTCTTAATATATTTAATACATGGAATATAAAACTAGTTGATAATTTTTATCAACTTGCCTTAATTTTGATTCCATTAGGTTTGTTGGACATTGTCTTCTTATTCTCAGTGGAGGTATCACTATCTAAAACGATCAAAAGTTAATATAAATTAATACAATAAAATCATGTCATCTTATTAATAAAACGTTATAACATACCATCGCTA
>DATEOO010000016.1:0-8173 GCA_035274085.1 Candidatus Nitrosocosmicus sp. | reverse complement strand
TTTCTCAGTGAATATATCAAATCACTAAGACAGTGAGGTTTAAAATGATGAGAATCTGGGTCCAACTTTTGATGCCATATTCCTCAGTCGAATCGTCAAAGGACAAGGATAAAGTATCGGGTCTTGCAAGATGCACAATCCGGTCAAGCATTGCGGCCTTTCAATCGCAAAAGGACCAAAACCCTATAAGCTCCGAACCATCAAGAGATTTCATTAGATTGACAAAATGCACATTTTGCAATATGGGATTAAACTCTACTAACATTAGAACTGGAAGTCAAGGGACTCTCAAAAAGATTGGCTATTCTTGTCTAAACTGTAATATCCACTATGATAAAAAACTGTATACAGTAAATGAAAAACTGTATACAGATTCTCACGATACAAAATCCTCAAAAAGAAGTTCAAATTGGCCTCAGAATTCAAAATCACCGATGCTCCGGCCGGGATTTGAACCCGGGATCTGCGACTCGAAAGGCCGCAATGCTTGACCGGATTGTGCAGCTTTTATTGCTACTACACCACCGGAGCTTCAACTTGAGTATTTTATAGATATTATAAAATCCTTTTTATTTGTAAATTCTATTATTGAATTTGTTTTTTCAAGTATGTTTTTTGAAAGTATAATCTCATTGTGCTTAGCCAATCCTGCCCCAGACAGATTTTGCGACAATAAGGAATATCTAAGTATATGTACTCTCATATCTAAATATTGAGTAAGAGACTGGAACCTCCACAAATAGATTCTGACATCGTCGTGTCAAAATATGATGAAAATAGCATACGCTTTTTGGAAGAAGCCCTGAATGATGATAAAAGGTATCTTACCATAACCTCTTTGAAAAAAAATAATAGGATTAAGGATAAGTTTGGATGTCAAGTGTTGTGTCGAGATTGTGAATTAGCTAAATGTACTATACTGCAACCTTTCGGTTATAACAAGCCCAAAAAAATCCAATGCGCTAAATGTGAATATCTGTATTTTAATCTTTAGATTTTCATCATGAAAGTGTAATATATTTAATTCAATCAATAATATAGGAAACATATTTTGTGAGTACAAGATTTATTATGGATTTGACACCCTGCTAAGTTACAATATTGTTAGCAGCAAAAAAAATTTATTTCATGATTTAAAGTGAATATAACAGATTATGATTATTACCAATCTCGCAATAATACAAATTCAAACCGTTCACATGATTGAACATTTTTAATTCTGATAATTTTGAGCCAAAAAAGTAAGGCTTCATTGGTAAAGCAAATGCATCAGTGAAATCTGATTATTTATTGGGTAAATTTTGTAAACACTATATTAGATTTTTGATTATTCTTCACCCCTTTGTTTTTCTTACATTCAAAACAGGTTGAGTTACTCTGAGTAACTCAAATATGCTTTAAATGAAAAAAAATCTTCACTAATTCTTAACCTTGTCGATATTCTCTTAGCATAAAACTCTAAAAATTTTCCTTTACGATCTCAAAAACCCAAATAGAACCAAGAAGTAAGTTAATTGGTTAAAAGAATTTTCTCATTAGTATTATGGCATAAATGATCGTAAAACGCATTTCATTCTTAAATCCATCTATTTTGTTTAGGTGTACTGTTTTCCGTTAATGGAGACAAATATCCCCGTTTTGAAACAATAAGGAATAACCGACGGATTTATGTTAAATTATATAATCGTCTAATTTATTTTGATTAGGATTATTATCCATTTAAGTTGTTATTATTTTCAGAGATAAAGACTGTATTTTGAGCACTTGCATGACACAGATAGCATAGCGATTAATTAATCAGCTCTCTAGGTGTACACCGTAGCAGTTAAATGATAAATTGTTCGCTCAAAAGAAGATTTCATATACAAAATGTTTATTATTGGAAAAATGTCAGAAATAAGTGTATGACTCTTTTAATGGACCAAATTAATTCTGAGATTGAAAAAAGTAGTTTGTTAAAGCATAAATTTTACCAGATGTGGCAAGAAGGTAAACTTACTCTGGATCATTTGGCTGGCTACTCAAAAGAATATTATCAACTGGTTAAAAATGTACCAAATCTTGTTGAGAACACACTTAGCAACAATAAGAGTGAAAAGTATGATAATTTGATCAGGAGCAATTTAGCCGAAGAAAGGGACCATATCGAACCATGGATTAGATTTGCTTCATCATTAAATGTACGACCTGAGGAATTAGACGAATATGTGGGAGAAACGTCGACAAGGAGAGCCATAGATAGTTTGTTGGCAGTCTCTAAATCGTCTTTTGAAGAAGGAGTTGCAAGCCTTTATGCTTTTGAAAAAGAATTACCAAAGATTAGTGAAACTAAGAGCAAGGGACTCAAAGAATTTTATAATAAATGTGACGATGATTCTCATCGCTATTTTACAATTCATAAAGAAGTCGATATATATCATGCTAAAGTTTGGGAAAATATATTGAACGAGTGCTCAGAAGAAAAACACCAGAAAATATTAAACGCTGTAAAAATTTCATTGGCAGCCCAGAATCGTCTATTGGATTCGGTTTATAGTAAATACGTCCGACTAGATGATACCAAAGTATAATTATTAATAAACAAAACCTTTATACACTCATTTCATTTTTAAACTAAAATGAATGGGCCCATAGCTTAGCCTGGTAGAGCGACCGGCTCATAACCGGTAGGTCAGGGGTTCAAACCCCCTTGGGCCCATTACTTAATTTAGTAACATATTCTTTTAAACCTGCTTAGTACTATGTTTCTGAAGTCTAACTTTTAAGCATAATTCGAGCAGATTGTTTCTCAGAATAAATGATGTTGATTCTGTCTACCAATTTACCGTTAATTATGACCTGATAAGAATATCGCTGTTCTGAACTGTAGTTATCCGCAGTATGGTAAGAGACTATTACAACAGAGCTCCAATTAAAAGTATTTGAAGATCTGATGAAGATGGAATTAACTAAATTATGATGATTGGATTTGCATAATTGTAGATCGAGTTCAGATTGTATATTCCTATAAGACCCTATACTGATAAGATAATAGGTATTACAAATTCTTGCATGATGGAGAATCTTTGTATTATTGATGGTGATAATATAATATATAATGAAAAATTATTATATATTTGTAAAAAAAACATCTTAGCTGTTAGTTTAGCGAGATCAGTGAATAAACCCGACGCTGAAAGTCTACTTATGTATCATAATGACTAAAATTGAAAAACGAATAATTTCTATTATGATATGAGATTCTCACTACCTTCCTTTTAAGCCCAGATTAGGCTTTTTTTTAAAATGATTCAAATACTACTTTAGCGGGTTGTCATCTATATATTTGAGGTCAATTTTGTTAAACTAAAAACAAACGTGGAGCCAACGCCATCCTTATTGTTGAAAGCCCATATTCTTCCACCTTGAGCCTCCACTAATTTCTTCGTGATGTAGAGGCCGAGACCTGTTCCTGTATCAGAGTCTGTGACAAATTTTTCAAATAGTTTTGACTTAATCGAAGTAGAGATACCTTTGCCCGTATCGGAGATACCTACTAAAATTTGTGAATTAACAAATGAATTGTTTTTGGACTTATCAAGTTCAGATCTATTTTCATTTGTAAAATCACTGTTATTTTCTTTTAATATAATATCAATGATACCATTTAAAGGAGAGAATTTTATTGCGTTTTCTATCAAGTTAACTAGAATTTGATTGAGCCTAGAACTATCGGCATAAACCCAGCATTGTTGGTCATCTAATATCTGGTTAATGAAATTGACTTTGATATTTTTGGCTTTTAATTTTTGGTCAAGTTGTGTCTTTAGACACTCGTTGATTTCGTTAACCAAATTCAACTTTTCTCTTTGTAACTGTAGACTGTTGATACTACCTGATTCAATACGTGCTACATCTAATAGATTATTTATCAACTGATCTAATCTGGATGCGTTTCTTGAAATTGTATCAAAGTGTTTATGAAGTTGGACGATATTTCTGTTTAATCCTTCATTTTCATACACTTTTATCTCTTTAAGGATATCGTCAAGGAGTTCTTCGTCTAGTTCAGTATAGCCTATTATTGCTTGAGTAGGAGTTCTAAGTTCATGTGCTGCAGTATTTATAAACTCTTTTTCCATTTCTTCATTTTGTATTAATTTTTCGTTTGCGATTCCTAAACTAATTGACATCTCGGTTTGTTCCCAAAAACTATCAAATATCGATATATACGAAAGCACTGTTGGATAACTTCTTGAATATGTCGTCAATCCAGTAGCCTCTTCAAAATTTGTGGATGATTCGTTCTTTAATTCAAGTATCAAAACATGCTTTCTATCTACCATCATTATTGTAGGTTTCAAATCATGCTGTTTTAAAATTTCACGGATAGCGATATTCTTTGATACATGAGATCCCGGTTGAGAGTGTGATGGAAGGAGCAATCTTTCAAGATTTAGATTCTTGGGGGACACTACTCTAATTTTTAAACCTAGTTGGCTCTTTCTATACAGAATATCAATGACTCCAATTCTTTTTTGCAAGTCAACAGCCTTAGATGAAGGATAAACTATGAGAATTTCATCTTTAGCACTTTTTAACAGGTGTAACAACAATTTCCTAGATTTATTTGAATCTTCAATAATCTGTGTCATTTCCGGTGCTATGCCGCTTTCAATCTGTCTTATTCGTTCTCGCACATCAATAGCAGAATTCCACAAGTCTTCAAAAAAGTATTGAAAATGTTGAATGTATAGCGGCTCTGTGCTATATAAAATATTTCTAAACATTTCCCCTTTATCCATTTTCTCAATGGTGCCCTGAAACTGTCTATCAGATAATGCAAAACTGATCGGGGGTAGATTATTGACATGTCTTATTTCTATACCTATGTTGAGAAATTTATTAATGAGGGCGATTTGATTATTATTGTTTTCAATATGAGTAATCCATCGGACATTACCTTTTGCTTTTCCTTGTCTAAATTTTGAGGTAAGGTTTACATAAGCATGATAAAGGTTCTTGTTCTCATATATCATCCGAAAACCGCCTATTGTAGAGCAATTTGACAATCCGTTATTGCTTCTTTTGACAATATCTAAAATGTGTTCATTTATTTTTCCAGGATCATCAACAACACTAGTAACTACCGACAGTCCACCTTCTTCAATTTCCCTTATCCTTCTCTCAGCAGGTGTTGCCTTCTCCCATAAGGTGTCAAAGATAAAATGATTTTGCTTAACTATCTCTATTACATTGCTATATGTTAAAGTTGTAATCGGTCTTTTTTCATATATTGTCGCAGTTGCAATATAGTCTTTTTTATCAATAATTCCAAAATTACCCTTTAGATTTTGTAAATGTCTAATCTCTATATCAAACTCTTTAACCAATTGTTTACAGTAATTGATATTACCTGATGTTATCTCAGTGATTAATCTAACCTTTACTTTTCTTTTTTTTAAATCAGAATGTATCCTGTTATACTGTGGTATTTCGATGATTACTGATGGACCTTTATTATCATTATAAAGATCATAATTACTTTTGCAGTTTTGAATTATTTTACTAGCCATTTGAAAAACTTCCTCTGTGCCCCGAATAATTCTGGTTTCTTCATGTTCTTTATTTTCATTTACTTCTCGCTTAGAATCATCGTCAGAAATCCTGGATTCATAGAAAGTCAAATCAGGGTCTAAAGGTTCAGACTGAATTGCTACACCGTTCAAATCGCGAATTTCATCTTTTTGACCTCCGGAACTGAGCAATATATTACTCTATAATGGTTTTTGTGTATTAAATATTTAATAGAAAGTCAAAAGTTGATTACACTATGCAATGACGATTTATGGTATTATCATAGATTCCGGAAACTCAATCATGATGAATTATATTTAAAACATTCATTATAGTATTATAATATACGGGGCGCTTTCCTAGACCCAAAAGTTCAAACTAGTCTCTCGAAAGTATATTTAACCGAATCGCTTCTTGTGTTCACGAATAATTAATCTCTAGCATCATTGTGGGTGAATTTCATTTCAATGCACCCCGCCGTGATTAGGATTAATGATCATCTATCTCGCCTGGTATTAAAAACCAATTGATACCAGTGTTTATATAATATAGAAACTATTCATTGTTACATGTCTAAAAACGATAAAAAAGAAATTAATGACCATACTTCATCTTTAGTTAACAAAAATATCGATAACCAACAAGATATTTATCAAAATAATCAAAGATTATATAATAGAATTGTGGAACAAAACACCGAGTCACTTGAACAAGCTTATGATGAGTCAAAAAAGAATATAGATGAAAGTATCAGAGAAGCAAGAAATCAAATTCCACGTTATACTGAAACTGTTAACCAAGTTCAAGAACAAACACTTCAAGCTACTAAAGATATTGCAGAAAGCTACCTTGACTATCAAAGACAAGCCATCGATTCTTATCAATCAATATCTACCCCGTATCTACACAATGTAAATACCCAAATATTGAATAGCCAAGATTACTTTAGAACAATGCCAGAAATTTACTCCAAATTAGTAAATAATTATGCAGAAAATACAATAGCAATGAGTAGAATTTTTAATGATATGGCATTCTCTAATATCGAGGTATTTAAACAAGTGGTGGATAACACAAAGAACCAATCTAAACATCTTGCAGAAATAGGAAAGAGAAATGTATCCGCATATGAAAAAATCGAAAGAGACAGCAGCGCTGCATTATTATCAACTCAAAGAGATCATCAGTCGACAAAACATTAGAAAAGAAAGATAAATTTATCTTTTCTTCTCTCTTTTCTCAATATTTTATCATAGTTTATAGTTTTACCGGTCACCTCAACGATCTTGATGTAGATTTGGACCTTTGATAGCAATTATTAACTAACTTTATTCAGCCAAATCTGTTAACTAAAACATACTTCGATTAGATTTGATTTGTATAATCAAAAATTTTCCTTTATATGAAATTAAGAGATACTTTGCCTCAAAATTATATTAATCTTTATATTAAGAACTGTCTTATTTATTGTCATATATATTGACTCGAAGGCTTAAAAATAACAAATCTCTGATTGTTAAAAGGTCTAAAAATGATAAAACAAATCAAAGTCTTGAAAAATATAATAAATCGGTTTCAGCTCTTTTTGATGAGATCAATATCCAAATATTACAAGAATTATTCAAAAATTATGATATCAAATCTTCTGAAATTTCACTAAAGTTAAAAATCCCTCTATCTACTATCCAAAGAAGAAGAAATGCCATAGAAAAATCTGGATTTTTACAGCATAAATTTGAAATAGACCCTAAAAAATTTGGATTTAGGAGTGCTGATTTATTGGTCGATGTTTCAAAAGGAGATTGTGAAGAAATTGCAAAGGAAATTTTAAATCAATATCGAAAAAACATATTACAAATTACAATAAGAATAGGTAGTCCAAAGATAAATCTTATTGCAACAGTATTTTACAAAGACACTGATGAAGTATTTGATATTATGCAACATGTTAGGAGAATGGAGCATGTTGAAAATGTAGAATGGTCAGAAGTTGTGAAAATCGTTCTAAAAAACGATAGTGGCATACTCAAAAGTATATTTGAATGAGTTTGTCCGTTTATCTATCACCATTCTAGAGAACAGCAAATATAGTCATAGTGAAGATTCTTCGATTATTCAAACTATTGTTTTATTTAGTGATGCGCAAACTATTATTCAATTAATCTAAATCTAATATAGTATATTTGTAATGAATATTTTTGATTTTATAAAATGTTTAAACTTTGCTGTCTTACAGGTGGTTCTAAAAGTTTATTTATTTAATTGATATTATTATGCAACCTCTTTTAGTGGTGAAAATGCAGCAGATACCCTTAGGAACGTTAATCATATCAGTTCTAATAATTACAGCATATGATATTCTATAAGAAGGGGCTTTATTTGGTTGGAATTATGTCCCAGGCCAATATAACTATTATAACTAACATACTAATGTTAAATAATTACTTAATGTTATAAGGCATAATCGATAAACAGAGTTGTGAGACAAAGATTTTCATTAGGTAATAATTGTGAATGTATGTGTCATGGCAAACCCGGTATTGTAGATTTTTGTGGATACTGCACTGCATCTCATAGAAATGTGTTCTCTAGAAATGGGACACAAAGATAAATATTT
>DATEOO010000015.1:0-3469 GCA_035274085.1 Candidatus Nitrosocosmicus sp. | reverse complement strand
CTGAAGTCCATTGTGGACTCGAATATGCCAGAATAAAAATTGGGATGATCATAGAAAATATGGAAACAAGAGTCAGTCTGTCAAGGGGAGTGTTAATATTCATAACAAGTCTGTTAATCTGTGATAAAATAAATATATTGCTAAATGATTGATTGATTGATTTTTAAATTGAAAAAAAATTTTAGATATTGCCCTATTTAAAAGAAAAAGGGAGGTTTATCTACCCAAACATAAACCGTCTGGGACAGATGTATTACAGTTATTGTCTGCGAACACATTGTCATTGATGTTTGTTGGTAGACCGTTACCGTTGTTCAAATCCACACCTCGGTTATTCATCACATTATTTTTATCCACGTTGTTCTTTGTGCTTTGACCATCTAGGAAGATACCATTTACAGAGCCTTGGATTGTATTAGTTGATAGCTGATTGCCTGCAGAGTTGACTAATGTTACACCTGCCAAATCATTATTATTGAATATGTTTGTAGTCAAAGACGTGCCTGATGAGGAGTGTGCTGCTACACCAATACTGTTATCAAACATGGAATTATATTCGACTGCTGTGTTCTTTGCTCCTGTTTCAAATATTCCTATTTCATTATTCTGAAATGTGACTTTTGAAATTTTGTTTTCTTCTCCACCTGAGAATAATGCACCTGCTTGGAAGTTCTCGATTGTTCCTGGACCTTGAACAGTTACGTCATCATTGTCTGCAAACATGACACCGACCTTAGAACTCTTATCTCCTGGACCAGTTAATGTAAAACCATTCAAATCGATTGTAATACCATCAGCGCCTACTATAAGGCCATCAGTTTTACAGTCAAGGTTTGCTGTCAGTTTTACACTTTGTTTGATAACTTGACCACAAGATAAGCTGCTGCTTAATGGGACTGCGGTACTGCTGTCGCTGCTACTTGCTGTTGATGATTGATTATTATCATTAGTATCAGAGGAGGGGGTAGCACTGTTCAAAATATTGTCTATCAGGCTGCTTTGTGCTGATGCTGCAGTTGGTTGGATTAACAAAGCACCAACAGATGCAAATGCAATTAATGCCGCCATGAGATATATTTTGTTATTCATTCAAACAAACATTCAATTGTATAATATATATGGGAAACTGTTGTTTTTACGTAACTCAAGATTACTTTCTATCAGATATAAATAAATAATAATCAGATTGATTAGAACTTTTTTTGTAATAAATTGTTATATACAATCGATCACCAATTACATTTGTCAGTTAGTGCTATACAAATATTAATATTGTTAAAAGCCTAACCATATCAATTGAAGATAGCTGTGATTGGAGCCGGCGTAGCCGGAAGTTATCTGGGCGGAATGTTACACAAGATTGGCCACGATATAACTATCTTTGAATCAAATAAGAAAGAAATGCACTGGCCGGTGTGTGCATGGGGTGCATCAAGGCATATGTTAGCGTACTTTTCTCATAAGGCAGGTCTTAATTTTGACAATTATGTTTTTCATGTAGGTAGAAGGCTAAGAATGGGATTGCCCAATCAAAAGGAGGAGTTTCTAGATTTAGATGGATTAGTTACCTATAATAAGAAACAATGGGAGAGCGATTTGCTTTCTGGTGTTACAGTAGAGTACGGTATTAACTGTGATAAAAAGACGTTTTCTATAGATAAATATGATTATGTTTTAGATTGTACAGGTTTCCATAGAAAATTTTTACCTAAACCGCGAGAAGATTTTGTGATCCCAGCGTATGAGTATATGCTTGAAAACATTCAAGATATTGACGAATTTCATGTCATCGGATATAAGGGGGCAAGGGGGTACTTTTGGTACTTTCCCTTAAGTAACGGGGCAGGTTTTATGGGGGCAGGAGATATCGATAGGAAATATCATGGGGTAAAAGAGTTCTTGGAAACTCACCCTGACGCACGGATAATAAAGAAAATAGGCAGGCCCATACGGCTTTCACCGCCTAAACTGATGGAACCTTTTTACGACGGAAAAATCATTGGCGTAGGAGAGTCCATAGGTACAGTCTTTCCAATGCTCGGTGAAGGGATCATTCCGTCATTACTAAGCTGTGAAATATTTATGCAAGTAATGGAGGAAAGCAATAAAAAAAAGGTAAAGTTTGACCATAAAAAATACAGGGAAAAAATTCTAAAGAAATTCAACTATTACTATGATGTTTACCGAATTGTACGACTCAAAATGGACGGCAAACTAAGTACTGTGAAGCATTTTAACCTGTTATATAGTATGTACAAAAATATGAAGAAGGATGAAAAGAGGTTTGGGTTTGAAATCGATTTTGAAAAAATGAGGAGATTGGTAAATGCTCTGTAGTAAGGAATTAGATGAGCTCATTAAATTTTTCTGATTTCATCGTTGAATAGTATCTCGCCCATCATGGTGGTACAATCTGCGAAGATCATTTTCAATATTTGTGTCAAATAGTTAGAAATAGCGTTACAATTTTTCATCTCTGTCGATTTCAACGAATATCTAATCGTTCTATTTCAAGTTTGATATTACTAACCAATAGCTATTCTTAAAGATATAATAATTCATTTTTGCCATTACCCAATTATTTGAAAATAGAAATATTAAGTTCATGCAAACGAAATCTGAACTAGATATTGCAATATAATATTCAAGGCATTTATGGATGTAATAGCTAGCTGTATAGTAGTATATTGATAATAGTCTATAATTAAAGTGATACATTTACCTTGGTTTTTGAATATTTTCTTTAGAAGCCCATGGAAATTAGAAATATGTCAAAATCTATTTAGTGGGAAACTTTTAAGGATAACTAATTAAGATAGATTACTATGCCATCAAGCCAGTATTATCATATTTCCAAAATAATGGAAATGATAATATCACTAGATCCTAAATCAGTTCTTGATATAGGAAGCGGATTCGGAAAATTTGGAGTATTATGTAGAGAATATCTAGAATTATGGGATGGGAGACAGAAGTATGAATTTAATAGAAGGATCGACGGCGTAGAGGTGTTTCAACAATATATTTCTCCATTACACAAGTATGTTTACGATAATATCTACAATGAGAACATATTGGACATTGTACAAAAATTGAAGATTCGATATGACTTGGTCTTGCTTATTGATGTGTTAGAACATTTTGAAAAGGTTCAAGGTAAAGAGTTGATAAATACCTTGATAAGAAAAAACGGCGGTATTATTATCAGTACCCCAAAAAAACCTAGTCCTCAAGAAGATGCATTTGGTAACATCTATGAAACTCATAGATCGGTTTGGTCAAAAGAGGAATTAATGGAATTGGGAATTTCATTTTTTATCAAGGACGATATATCCTTAATTTGTATACTTTCACTAGATACACAACTTATTAGCAATTTTAAAAGGGATCTAAGGATCTTGAGAAAGCATAGTAAAGCCCCGTCGACGGTTGCGCTAAAAAAGATTTTGATTAAGATACCAGGGGTACG
>DATEOO010000014.1:0-5034 GCA_035274085.1 Candidatus Nitrosocosmicus sp. | reverse complement strand
TATCAAGGACAGAACCGAATGCTTTGACGACTACTTCCCTTGCAAGTTGAAGAATTGCAAACTAAAACATGTGAGGAACTGGTTGAATCTTTTTATCGCCTATCATAACAAGGAGTTAAAACCCGTTAAATGAACAGAGCCTACATAAGGTATGAAATCCTTATTTTTCTGGCGTATGTATTTTCTCAAGACTAATGGGTATAATATTTATCATTTTTTTACTCAAAGTTCAGGTCAATTTATTAATTTTCTCGCTAATAATATAATAGTTCCTTATACTGAACAAAACCTATAAATACTGTATGTACTGGAATGGAGATTGAATGGTTTATGAAATATTCTGTCATATAGTATTCTAATTAGGGATACGATGGGATTGAATCGACTGTTTGCTATATTTTTGTTATTATCTGTTATTTTATCTTCCCTGTTATTTAATAATGATGCAGTTGGACAGACACTGGAGAGCATAAATGAAAAATATCATTTAGCCAATCCCCGGCTAGAAGTAGGATTGGAGCCACATGAAGTAAAAGTCGATAAATTTTTAAACAAAGTATATGTGGCTAATGAACGTTCAGATTCGATCTCAATTTTAGACAGCAATCTAGGAACCCTCAAAGAGATTTTTATTGATACAATACCGGATGATGTAGAAGTAAATGACAAATTACATCACGTATATGTTTCAGGTAAATCTCCTTCAGAAACTATTTCTATTATTGACGGAAGGACCGATGAGTTACTACAAAAAATACCCTTGACTCAAGAAGCTCGCGATATTGAAGTTGATGAAAAAGAAAGTAAGTTGTATTTAGCAGGAAAAGATGGTATAAGGTTGATCGATGATAATGATTCCAATCGACTCAATATCGACATGGTTAAGAAATATGATGTAGAGGGAAACTATTCCAAAATAGCAGTAGATGAGGAAGCAGAGAAGGTTTATGTAATTAATGAATTTCCTCCTGAACTACTGATTTTTGATTTGGATTTAAAACTTTTAGAAAAATTATCCATTCCAGATAAAAATGAGCCCCTTGATATTGAAATCAATGAAAACGATCATTCTGTGTATGTAATTACAGAAAAGGATTTTTACAAACAGTATAATGATACTGGCATGTCGGGTATAGAATTAAAAAACAAACCCCGTACTTTAGAAGTCAATGAGGACTCCGGTATTGTATATGTAATTTCTGATCATGATGTTTCAATCATTAATGGTACTACAAAAAGTAAAATAGACAATACAATTCCTTTGTTAGGACCACTTTTGGAATTAGAAGTCAATGAAAAATCTGACGTTGTTTATGTACTATCTGAACATGATCTTTACTCCTTGGACGAAAAGACAAAAAAAATTTCTGATATCAATGTCTCAGAACCACTAACAAATATTGAAGTAAATGAGAATAGTAATATAGTTTATTTAACCTCAGAGGATTCTGACAGTCTATTTGCAATTCATGGTCCTAAAAATAAGGTCGCTGTCGGAATTACTTTTAACATATCTCCACTAAACTCAGGGAGGATCTTATGCGGCGATGAGAAGACCGAATACCCCATAGATCAATACTTGTACGAGGTACCAGGGATAACTTGTGTAGCAAAGGCCAATAGTGGCTATGAGTTTGTAAGTTGGAGCGAGAAAATTGATTCAAATACTACAAGGCCATTAAGACCATGTGTAGATGATTCGCATAATCTTTTTGATCCAATAATTGCTCCAATACAAAAAACCTTGAATATCTACAATGATACTGCTGAAACATCCTTTTGTATAAATCAGTATGGTACGTATACCGCAAGTTTTAAAGCATTACCAGCTCCCCTTCCAACTGAGTACTGGATTCCTCTGTACGGATTAATAGTTTCTACCATTATTGGTGCATCTATTCCTAGTATTATAGGTTGGGCTAAAACGAAAGGAGATGTAAAAAAATCAAATCTCCACTATCACCAAATAAGGTCTATATATGATGAAGGCAAACGAGATGAACATGATATTGAATCATTGGATAAACTGAAAAATGAAATTTATGATTCATTTTCAAAGGGTAAGATAAGTCAAATTCGTTATTCGAATTTGAAAGATGAAATATCCATACTGTATCAGGAGATTTATATGAAAAAAATTGATTCGCTGGATGAACATAAAGATATAGATCCTACATTAAAGGTAAAGCTTGTAAGAGAGATTAGGGACGCTTTTTCAAAAGGAAAATTAATCGAACTCCATTATAATATGCTGATGAATAAGATTTCAGAGACGGAAAAATAGGAAGTCCCATATTTATGTTTAATTATCTACAGATCATTAAAACTTAATCTTTTAATTATATTTGTTAAACCCTTCCCTAAAGAATTTAAACATCTGTTAGATTGGGTACTGGAGCCTAGCAACTTTTTTATCTTGTACAAGCCAAAAATTTACTTTCAATATATCTATCAGATGACAACTGCTACGGTAGATGAAAAAAATCGTTTTTGAAATATGATAATATATCTATGTGTGAGAACTCTGCTACCATGGGATGAAGATCCCTATAGGCTATGACTGTTATCTTTAATAAAAAACTGTAACTCTCATGTATTCTTTGCTTACTACTACATGGTATCTGGATCGGTTAAGTATGAAACTATTTTCAATCTATCTGGGTTAAATTTCTAATTGGTAATCTTATGACTTTGATATGAACTTATTGAGAACCAATCATTTTAATTGATGTTCCATTGGTCAAGGTATCGAATGCGGGGGAATATTTTTTTCCAATTTCATATAGTTCATTTATTTGCTCCTCTGATGCGGTAACGCTACTGATTTTTAATTTTACTCTAAATTGTTGAGCCCCAGATCGAACATTTGAGTCAATTCCTGTAAAACCACTTAAATTAACATCACCTTCGACATCAACGTTAATGCTATCAATTCGGATGCCCCTTGATGTAGCATGAAGTATAATGGTCTGTATCATACACGCTGCTAAGCTTCCCATGCAAACCTCACAGACAGTAGGACCTCTTCCCTCTCCCGAAAATTGGTTTGGAAAATCGTAACTGATTTTGTATTCATTATTCCTTTCCATGGTTTTGCCACCAAGAGTGAAATTGTTTGAAGTGGATGTCACACCAAAACCGCCGTTCCATTCCGATTTCACATAAAAGGTTGCCGTTGTTATTTCAGAAGGATTTTTCTGAAGAGACTCATACATGGTTTTCAGTATTTGTGTATTTACTCTATTAATAGTAGGTCCATTTTTCTTATCGCTCATGTAATTATTACAAGATAATACAAGATAATATTCTTTACCGACAAGTTGAAAAAATAACATTGGGAAAATTATTATTCTTATAGTTCAATTAGTTAGAATTCTTACCTTGTTTTTTTAAATGGTAAATGATCTGTTAATATCTTTGCAACCTTTGTTCATCCATGATTATTTCTTTTTTTTGCCTAGTTATGTTCTTACCAGATTATAAGGATCATATTAACCAAGTTCATTCCCTTTATCATTGCAGTTTTTCCATTGGGTGACCTATACATATCTTTGATTTTTCAAATTTTTGAAATACCGATCCCAGACTATTTCTGAGAATATTATTTTATAATCTATAGATTAACAGCCTAGACTGAATTTGACCTTGATTAAAAATTTTGATGGTGATATCAATTTGAATTAATTGACGTATTTTAACAAAATGCTATCAAGGAACCTGTTAAATCTATCATTATTCAAAAGGTCGCTGGAAGGATAAATTCCGAAATCTATGACCTTACCTTTTTTATAGTTGTGTTCATATGTTGCAATTCTAAAGTCATGGAATTCATCTATATACTTAGTCGGAATAGTTACATTGTAGTCAAGCAATATTTTGACTTTGGGATTAGTAATATATTGTTCTTCGTGTTCTAAATATCCAAATGGATTATTCCCAAAAATGAGCTCAGGGATCCCAGAATAGCTGCTGCCTATCCATTCCGACGTTTCATTTAGCCATCTTTCGGCAACACTTTTTTTTGCAGTTTTTCCATCAAATTCCCAATTATGTCCCTTAACCAAAACAATTGTATCATCTGCAGGATCATATTTTATCTCTGCATAGAATGTATTACTATATGGAAGGATCAAAATACCTCCATTTGCTACGAATTGTCTTAGGTTATTATACTCTTCTTGGGTTACATATTCTTGATGTTCTAAAATTATTGCATCATATTTATTAGACATAATTGAATCGTTATTAAAAATATTCTTATTTTGGACGTCAACATCGGATATAATAGTAACATTTGCATTTGGCATTAGATTAGAAATATGGTTTTGGAGATAGAGTACTGTAAAACTAGGTAGCAAATCTCTATCAATTTTGCTTGTTAGAAGATTAAGATATTTGGTTGAATTTTGATAAAAAGTGTAATTGTTGTAAAGATTGTAGAATATATAAAAGGCATTATTATAGGCAGCATTTGTAAAGGTCGGATCGACCAGTGCAATACTGGTACCATCAAAATTATTTATGGAGATTGAATTATTTGGATATTTGATTCCAGAAGTTGCCGATGGAAGATAATTGTCAACTTTGTAGTCAAGATCAGAAGTCCTATTCATGTCCTCATTTTTATTATTGCTTACTCCTACTTTGCTATATTCTATATTAGAGTAGTTTAAGTTTGCAAGATATATTTCATCATTTGCAAATGAATCCCCATTCCAAATGACAAATACATCACTGCTTGAATCTGAAATTACCACTTGTGGATTTAAGAAATAGCTACTGTTATCCGATAAAGTTGTCTCCTTTTCATCGATATTTTTCAAGGGATAAATAATTTTTTTGATGATTATTGAAGATGAATAATTAAAGTCTTGATTTGTCCAAGCAACAAGAGTACTGTTATTGGAGATGTCAAAAGACGGGTCATACGAATTATTACTATCGTTGCTTACGTTTATCTTGTAATTGCATTTTTTTGCTTCTTTGATGCTCATGATACATAAAAATATGTCACCATCTCTATTTTGGCTTCTT
>DATEOO010000013.1:0-4490 GCA_035274085.1 Candidatus Nitrosocosmicus sp. | reverse complement strand
TATTTACTATCCTTAACTACTTTGATAGATATTGAATGGCATGGGACAATATATTCCGGATAGAAATTATACCGACCCGGCTAATACAGGAGAAAATTCTAAATCCCCTCGAGTAGGTGATCAAACTAATACTCCAGCCATAAATGAGGCCACTGATAGAGAAATTGCTTCCAAGATGGCCAATTTACTTGAAGGACTACAATTTCCTGCCACAAAAGAGGATATTAAAGATTATTTGAATAACCGATCACCCGCAATGGGAAATCGAATTAATGATGTAATGGAAAAGGTACAAAACAATTTAGAAGATGGGACACAATATCAAGATGTCTACGATGTGGCAAGGGCTACAGGATTAGTCAAGAAAAATATATGATCTCTAAAGCAATACTAATAGTAATGTGGAATAGAGATTGTTAATGCAGCAGTTATACTTGGTAAATAATAAATACAATCCGTCAGGAACCTGTAGACATAGTGTTGTCATGATTGATTTTTACGAGCAAACTAATTACAAAGGAGCCCATTACTTTAGATAAACCATATTTCATTTAACCCTGTAGTCAATAGTGGATAAACTGGACAGAGTAATTGTAAATAGGCTATTTAATAAAGAGAAGGGCACACAATAGAAACACAAAGTATTTTTTTGCCTAGGGGTAGTCCTTAATTTTTATGATAAAATGATCAGATCTTTTGTTTTAAGATTGTAGATTACATCTATGATTATTGAAAAATTTACCTATTCTAGTTAAACATATTACAACATGGAATGTATGCAAAGGATCACCCCACATATTTACCAGTAAACGAAACACCACTTAAAACTATGCATTATTTATACTATAATAAATAGTAGATGATGAAATCAAATGGATTGTACAGATGGTATCAAAAAAAAATTTATAGAATTTGAGGATGCCATGAGAACGTGTCTGCCTAAAGTAGAACCAAAATTGATCCTTGACTTGTTACATACTTTAAAGGAGGATGAGTATCCTGGATATACCCTTCAGGTCTTTCTAAAAGATGGTTCTGATACTGATGCTTTTCGCGAGATAATAATAAAAGATTTGGGAGTAGTTCCAGCATTCCACAAGGATGAAGAGTTTGGAGAGCATGCTGCCATAGAACATCGGGTCAATTTTGAAACCTTAAATTATCTCAGTAATTTTGACGATGTAATCGAAATTGGAGGTTCCAGAGCCGGTGGAGGAAGGGCTTCAATAGGGCCCAGGTTAGAAAGAGATACAGAGGATAAATTATCAAATACTACCAAATAAATATTTACAATGATTATCTTTCAATTTTTTTATTACGCAATTTTACCATCCTAAAAAGGTTTTGTGCTAAATATTGATTAGGAATCAAACATTGCTAACGAATAATCATTTGGATTTCTTGGTTACCAATATTTACTATATGCGCAGTAATACTTAAAGTAAATAATATATATTAACAAAGGCAGTCACATTCAGAAAAAAATTCTGTTTGATTCTTAGCTGCACTAATAGTAAAGGATCTAGAATGATTTTTAATGTCTATTTATATTTGATTCTTGTACATTTCTCTTCTAACTTCAATCTCTTGAAGACCAGGAGGTTTGTTTAGATTGTTTCCATTCTTTGAAATCTTTCATTATTTTCTTATGATCAAAACCAAAATCCTCTTGTTCAATATCTTCGATACTTATCCATTTTACTGCAGCAGCACCATCGCCTGCTACTGGTTCTTTGTTATCGCTATTAGAAGAAATCTTTCCTACAAATACCGTTGACATAATATGTCCTCTAGGATCTCTTGCAGGATCAGAATACACCCCTAATATATGATCTAATTCTATGTCTAATGATGTCTCCTCTTTTACTTCACGCTTAGCCGCCTCCTCAACGGTTTCACCCTTTTTTATGAAACCGCCTGGAAAAACCATTTTACCTTTGAATGGATCTTTTACTCTTTTGATAAAAAGCACTTTAGAATCATCTTGAATTATCGTATCAACGGTGGGTATAGGATTCTTGTTTTCCTCTTGTTTTGACATATTCAATCAAGAAGGATGCAACAAACAACTTAAATGATATATGATTCATGTGTCATATAGTATCTTTTCAGTTCAGCATTAGAAGAAGACTAATTAACCACCAAATCTGATTATCATCCACAATCAAATCAAGGGTTTTTCATGAAAATTTTATAAAAAATCTTCTTTTAAATTTGTATGGGATGAATATATAAATTATTGATTAAGATGAATGAGCCTTTTCAATGATTATAAATTGTACTAAATCGATACTTTGGGTACATCCCTGTTTTTAGGATCCTGGTCATTCCATTTGAGGGTTCAATGATTCTTAAAATTTTATTGAAAAGTATTATCCATATAAATTATTATCACTATTATTAAGTGGTCAAAGTTATGGTTCAATCAATCAAACTATCTGTAACTCGCTACCTAAATTTAAGAATGCTATCACAATTAAGGACCGTTACAATATTGTTGAATCCGAAATTATTGAAAAGTAAATATAGGTAATAGATAATGAAGGCGAATTTCATATATTCTAATTTAAATCCCTGTGGAGGTGGTGAGCGTTTTACCCTTGCTACTTTACAAGCTGTAGTTGAAATGGGAATAGAGGTTAATCTTACTACCCTGAATGAACCAAATCTTTCAAAATTGGAGAATGCATTTGGTAAGAATCTAACTTCAGTCATGAATAAAATAAGGAAAATTAATGTATTGCAAATGTTTGATCAGGAGAGTATCGATAGTAATATCACTAATAACAATTATGATTTAATAATTAATACTCATGGTGATATTGATCCGTATTATAGCCCTAAGCTCTCAAATACCAAAATGATTACTTATTGTCATTATCCATCGGCAAAATCTTTTATTGAGAGTGAGGATTTGATCTATTTTGATTATCATCTCAGAATTAATAGGCTTGATTCATCTTCAAACATGTCAGCATCAGAATCTACTGTCACTTTGAGTCCTTCAATATCTTATGAATCCTCTATTTATAATAAAAAAACCCCAGAGTCAACAACTAATAACTTTGAGAAAAAGAGGAGGAGATATATGAAATGGGTAAAAGAAACTTATGACAAGATGATAAAGAATTCATTACTGATTACCAACTCTTATTATAGCCAAAGAGCAATTTTTAGGACTTATGGTATTGATGATACAATTGTTTTAAATCCTCCCGTTGCTGTAAATCAAATCCGTAATCATTTGGGATTTTCACAACCCTTAAAAATTCCACGCAAAGATAGATATAATGACATTTTGGTAATCTGTAGAATCGAACCTAGCAAAAGAATTGAAAATGCAATTTACCTTGCAAAATTGTTAAAAGAAAGAAAAATAGACGCGAAGATGATTATAGCAGGTAGTTATGAACCATTTTATCAACAATACTATGAAAACTTGAATAGCCTTATCACAGATCAAGACCTTTCAGATAATATAACATTTAAAATAGATTCAAGTTTCGATCAGTTAATTGAATTAATGGGTACAAGTAAAGTGTATTTTCATCCTCGAGAAGGTGAACATTTTGGAATCTCGATAGTAGAGGCAATGAGTGCAGGTATGGTTCCTGTTGTACCAAAAACTGGAGGACAGGCTGAGTTCGTGTCGACAAAATATCAATACGATTCAATAGAACAAGCAACTCAAATAATAGGATCCGCTTTAGCTATAACAGATGACGAAAGACAAAGATTAAGTGATTCTGTTATACAGTTCTCTGAAACAAATTATAAAAGGCAATTTCAGCTGATTGTAAGCAAGCTGATCTATAATATAAATTTCGTTCAGCAATACCATTTTCCCAACATTCCGACAATTAGCTAACCTTGTAAATTGAGAAAACCTTGAGTTACTTTAATTTTCTTTAGCTTCATTTTTAGAACCGGATTTTAATTGCCAGATTATAATTATCAATTCATCCATTGATTTTTGAGTTGCTCGTTCTAGGCATAAAACTTCACCCAATTTCTTTTGTAGATTTTCAATCTTTTCTTTTTTAGTTGACACGGATACTAAGTGATATCATAATTCTAAGATACTTGATTAATTTTGATTCTATTATATCAAATTCATGTCTAAAGTTCATGGAATAATAATATTGGTAATTTCCAATTTATTGAATATAATCGCGCCAATGATTTATTCAATCAATGGTATAACTTTCTCTAATAAAACATTACACACTTAGATTCAAAGAATTAAAATAAAAATTTAGGATGTTTCCTTTTACAATTTCTTTGCTAGATTCATTAGATCTGAGTCAAGACCGGGTGAGAATTCCTGGGGAGCCTCTGGCATATTAGGAATTTCAGCACCTTCAGGGAACCCTTCAATTACCTCTAGGGTACCACCGTCATCAAATGGAGAGTCACCCTTAAAGATTTTATCTAAGAGCGATGTTTCACCCTTATTAGAAAATGTCCACATCTTGTTGTGCAGATTCTTA
>DATEOO010000012.1:0-15667 GCA_035274085.1 Candidatus Nitrosocosmicus sp. | reverse complement strand
TAAATTCGCTGTTATTTAGAATAAACACTAGTGCTAAAAATATGGAAACTTTATCCCAGGTTTGCTGACCTTCTATTGACGAAATACTCGCTTCGGGCCATCATTTAAAGACTTTTCGAAAATTTTCTATATTATATACTTTATTGTATTAAAATTATATATGGATAATTTTTACCTTGTTGTTAAGTTCGTTTCAAATTGCTAAAATCACCAATTTATATAAAATTAAAATCTCTAAATGATTTTGCTAGATTAGTTTGCTCGTTGGAGAGAATTCCAATTCCTATTTATGAATACAATTATCAAAATACAGATATCTTCGCTGCCCAATTAGATACCCTCAACGGCCACTCAATCATCTATTTTGTTGATAACATAAAGTCAGGGGAAAATCAATATCTTTCGTACAAAATAAACAATAATAACGAAGAAGCGGCAATGGTTATTTCTATTAAGGATACTTCAGCACTGTACTCGCCAATCATTAAGTTATCTACTCCACCGCAGTCATTCCTTAAACCCACAAAGATAAGTGCTACAACCAAATACACTGGTATTGGTTTACGTGATCTATTTAGTCTATCAAAATTAGTTGCATTTCATACCATTTATGAGGAATCCACATTGCCGTTGTTTCTTTTCCCAAAATCAGAGAAAAATGATTCAGACCTTCCAGATAAAGAATTCAATACAAAATACGTTTTGGGAGCACATTTAAGCTTGACCGACTCTTCAGATACAAGTTACTTTTATTATGTCCTATTAGAGCGAGAGATCGAAAAGAATTTCATGAAATTTAGTCTACAAAAATCAGATGCTCCATCTTTTTCAAATCATATCGATGAACACGGTTATATTTATCTAAAGATCATAAAATTGCAAGATATGCACCCTATAATTAAATTTTAAAATGGACAAACCCGAATCCTTCACTAGTAGAATTAATAATACCAAAAGACAGAAAAGTAGCAATATCGTTTTGGCCATAGATCCGACATACGAAGTAGAAAATTTATTTGACTATGTATGTTATATCATAGATCAGGTACATAATTATATTTGTGCTATAAAGCTAAATTTCCATGTAATATTGCCCTTGTCTAAAATTGAGCTAAAGAAAATTACACAAATTGCTCATGAGTCTAACCTCCAGATTATAGCAGATCTTAAACTAAATGATATTTTTGATACCAATCAAATTACCATAAAATATCTTTCGTCCTTAGGATTCGATTCTGTTATCGTAAACCCTTTTATGGGAAAGATCAGTCTTAAATCTACGGTTGATTATGCTCATTCGTTGAATTTTGGGGTAATATCGCTCGTTTACATGAGTCATGCTGATGCAGTAGAAGGATATGGAGCATCTCTAGTAATTCCAAGCGATATTGACAGATCGGGAAATTCAAAGCCTGTCTATCAGATCTTTTATGATAATTCCAAGTCTGTGGGTGTAGATGGTGTTGTAGTTGGGGGAAATAGATTAGATATTTTAAAGGAATTACGAGCCATAGCTAATGAAGGCCTCCCAATTTACTCCCCAGGTATTATTACACAGGGGGGTGATATCAAAACAGCACTTGAATCTGGTTCTACCTATTTGATTATAGGTAGAGCGATAATCAATTCTGATTCACCATTGAATAAGGTAAAGGACATTTATAATTTAGTACGAGATCTTGAGTATTAGGTAATAGATATACAATTGTTTTGAAGCTAATAATTCCCTACAAAACTAAACACCATCAAAAAGGGAACACCTTCAATCACCTTCACACTATTCTCTTTTGCGAGTTTCAGTTTTAGGGCCAGAGTTACAATATCGTTCCCTACCAAATTTAACATTGAAGATGATTTTAGTAAACTTGCAGCTTCTTCTTCATTAATCTCTTCATCATGAAAATATTCTTTTGATATATTTATTGCAAAATCGCCCTTGTTAATCACTTTATCTACCAAATCGAGATCACAAATATTGATCATATCTGCCCCTTGATATTTTATCTTCCTTAATGCATACTTGTTGTCTTGATTCATGATAATTCTATCTCCTATATTGAGATAATAAATGATTGATTATATTTCTACCCAAAAATTAGATAATCATAAAGTAATAATTATAGTGTAATCAAAAAAAAGTAATGGCTACTGACAATAAGGAAAGTGATGATACTCATAATAAAAGACATATTAATAAAAAAGGGATCATCCTGACCAGTATTCTAGTATTAGGTATTATAGGCGCTAGCTTTATTGTATGGTTTCTGCCATCCGAAAATGCTCAAAACAATGGGATGACCAATATGACCATTTCATTCTTAGATCCGAATGATACATTAGCCTCAGTCAATAGTCAATTTTTGTTATTACAAAACGAAGTTCAAAATCAGATTAATGATGCTAAAGCTAATACCGTCAATAAGACATACATTAACAACGTTATTGACGTCTCTATCAATCAAAACAATGAATTAATGCAGACCTTATTAAACGGACAACCAAATCAAACTCTAATGGCAAGCTATGTTGCATTAATGAATAATCTGAAAGATTACTCTGTTTATTTGTCAAACGTAAAGAATATTACATCAACCTCCCTCAATGTGAGTCAGGACCTTAAAAATTTAGGAAATATTTCAACAATTCTTAAACAAGTCTAAAAAAGGATTGTTTATAAAGAGTATTTTCAAACTTTAACAAAGATGCGACTTCTCGAATATCAAGGAAAAGAGCTATTTAATGAATTTGGTATCAAAACACCAGAGTCTGTTCTTGCTGAAAGCTTGGAAGATGCCAGAATTGGAGCTCAAAAACTAGGTTATCCATTTGTCTTGAAATCCCAACTAACAGTAGGCGGTCGAGGCAAAGCAGGAGCGATTCAAAAATGCAAAGATTCCTCTGAACTAGAATCAAAGTTTGGTGATTTATTGCAAAAAGAAGTAAAAGGCGAACTGCCAAGGGGTATCCTCTTGGAGAAAATGGTTGATATTGTGAAAGAAATCTATTTGTCTATATTCTTAAATCGGAGCAAACGCTGCTTCTCGATAATTGCTTCATCAGAAGGGGGAATTGATATTGAACAAACTGATAATAAAATAATTCAGGATATCTCTATTGAAGGTATTTCAAGTGAGTTAGCGAATACTATCGCATCGAATTTGAACATCCCAGATAGATCCAAAGAAAGTTTTGTCAATTTGTTGATAAATCTCTTTAGAGTAGTAGAAGAGAAGGAGGCCGAACTTGCCGAAATTAATCCTTTGGCTATCATATCTGATGACTCTTTGCTTGCCTTGGACGCTAAAGTGATTATAGACGATAACTCTCTCTTTAGGCATGAAGATTTGAAAAAGTATCTATATCTTAGCGATTTGGAAAAGCAAGCCTCTGAGAATGGATTTTCTTTTGTTGAGTTGGAAGGAGACATTGCAATTATAGGCAATGGTGCAGGTTTAGTAATGTCAACTCTGGATATGGTTACGGATGCAAATGGAAAAGCTGGAGCTTTCCTTGACTTTGGGGGAAGAGCTACGAGCGAAACTATTTACGAGGCCCTTAAAGTCATAAGTAGACTTCCGAAAATAAAAGCAATACTTGTGAATCTCTATGGGGGAATTGTAAGAACAGATCTAGTAGCACAGGGTATTTTGGAAGCCTATAAGAACAATATATTAGCGGTACCAGTTTACGCTAGAATCTCAGGAGCGCAATCTGAGAAGGCAAGAGAATTGCTCAATGGTAGTAGGGCACGTTTATTTGACACAGTAGAGGAAGCAATAAATGCTATAGTCCTAAAGATAAATAACAACTAAACAGTGAGACTATTTGAGCACACAATTTGATATTTTTAGAATTTTATCAGGAAATCAATCTGATTCTGATTATGAAAAGAAACCTGTAATTATTCAAGGAATCACAGGCAGCTTTGGATCAACACATACAAGATTAATGCGATCTTATGGAACTAATATAGCTGCAGGTGTCACACCAGGGAAAGGAGGATCTAAATTCGAGGATGTTCCTGTCTTTAATACTGTGGAAGAAGCAGTAAAAGCAACAGGTTCAATAATATCTGGGATATTTGTGCCTGCTCCTTTCTTTTATAAAGCAGCCAAAGAAGCTTTGGATAATGGGATTAAACTAATAGTGGCAATACCAGAACACGTGCCAATTATTGATTCAATAAAAGTCTTCGAGTATGCTCAGAAAAAGGGCGCAAGAATGGTTGGACCAAATACTCCGGGCGTGATTATTCCAGAAATAATGAAAGTTGGAATTATGCCGGCTCAACCTTTTACAAGGGGCAATACAGTCGTATTTTCAAGAAGCGGGACG
Source organism: Candidatus Nitrosocosmicus sp. (assembly GCA_035274085.1). Taxonomy (GTDB): domain Archaea; phylum Thermoproteota; class Nitrososphaeria; order Nitrososphaerales; family Nitrososphaeraceae; genus Nitrosocosmicus. The sequence goes on along the minus strand of DATEOO010000012.1, from coordinate 11,332 downwards.
TTAATGTATGAAGTTTCATTTCATCTATCCAGCTCTGGGTTTGGACAACGATTAGGACTTGGAATAGGAGGCGATCCTATAAACGGAACTAATCTTATTGATTCTTTTGGGTTAATTAGGGACAGACAAGATGTTGATTCTGTGGTTGTAGTTGGCGAAATAGGTGGTGATGCAGAAGAACAACTAGCCGACTATATCATAAAGACTAATTTCTCAAAACCTGTTGTTGCCTACATAGCAGGAAGATCTGCCCCAAAAGAAAAACGAATGGGTCATGCTGGAGCTATCGTTTACGGAAACTACGGATCTGCCGATTCAAAAATAAATAACTATGATAAGGCTAATGTTCCAGTTGCAAAAAGCCCAAGAGAAGTTCCGTTATTGTTGAGGACAAAATTAAGAAAGTAGAAATCAAAGAGTCAACAAAATCTATTTTTATTTGTCTGACAGATTATGTTTTAGGAAATCCATTTGGAAAAAAGATTTTGTACAAACTGCATGTTAAAAACTGCTCATGAATGGACAGAAGAAACAGATGTTATTTACACTTATAAAAGAAAAAGGGTTTACAAATGTGGGAATTGTGGTTACATGTCGAAGAAAAGAGGCCTAAGACCCTCATCTGAATCGGTATACTAATACCTGTCTATTTCTTTTAATAACTATTGGCACCTAATTCAAAATCAGAAGGCTCATTTACCATAATTGGTTAACAAATAACGATCTACATGAAAAAAAGATATCTTGTTTATCTATCCAATAAAAATAATTATTTGCCCTCAAACTCCAATACTGTTTTGCACTCACTGCGTATGTTACTACAAAACTATAACAATGCAGTAGTCCGGGATATCAGGATTTCAAGTTATTTCGTCGAAATAGACGTTAGTATAAAAGACAATGCCTCTTTGAGCCCGGATGATCCTGCTTTTTTTGGACCTATTAGCACTGTAGGATCCTTGATCCGCTTAGAAGAATTGAATGAAGTATCCGGTTTTATATCCAAAGAAAAGGCTGTGATGTCATCGATATTCTTATTTAATATGGAAAGATACTGGAAATCTCACGAAGTTTTAGAGGGTGTTTGGAAGGATTCAAAGGGACAAACAAAAAATCTCTTAAATGGAATAATATTAGTGGATGCGGCATATGTACACCTTCAAAAAGGAGAGAGTGCCATTTTTTTTTCCATCCTAAATCGTTCTTTGGAAAAGTTCAAAGACTATCCAGAAAACTTTTATGACATAGATATAGAAATTTTGCTAAAGGATGTCGACAGAATTATACGTACCAAAAGTACATCTGCTATTAAAATCTGTCTGAAATAAAATTTCCTAAAAAGGTGGGGAAGGGATTCGAACCCTTATATATTCGCTATCTGTATTTTTGAGTCTGCAGGCGAACGCATGGCCGCTCTGCCACCCCACCAGCTGTTTGTTTTATCATTGATTGAAAACTTATATTTCTTTGGTAATGGTTTTCTTTTTTTTCCAAGAATATAGGCATCATTTCAATAATATCAAAAATGATTCTTTTTTAACACTGTGCTTTACTACTTGATATAATTTTTTGATGCAAGAGTTATATCTTCAGTTTTAATGGTTTTCCTATGAGCATGACCTGCCAACTGTACGGCCTGTTTAGCAATATTTTCAGCTAGGGCTTCTAATATTCTTCTCAATTCATCTGCTGCAGTATCGCTAACCCTTTCAGCACCGTATTTTTTTATGATTCTGTGAATGGAAGCCAGAGCTATTTCTGATTCTGTGTTTATTGCCATTTATTCCAATAAAGTTGTTACATTATTTATTAAACTCCTATGTAAAATTGATTCAATTAAAGAGTTCATTCTTACTACTAAGCAACTATTCTCTATTAATGTTGGTCACCTAAAGTTGAAGACTCATAAAGTAACTATCTTGATCGGGATCAATGTAATATTAATCCTCAGATAACTATTAAATGGATGAATGGATTTATCGCTCATTACTAGTAGGGCAAGCCAAGTCATGACTAATAATTAATTAGTTACGTCTGCTGATCATCACCTAGTTGTACTACCTAGATTCGCACATTCATTTGACGGATGGATCATACCATAAATATCATAAGATAATTTTCGACTATATGTGCCAAGCTAATGTTCAATCAATATGCGTATCAGAAGATATCGATTCCTCTGTGCAGGCATTAATTTTAAAGGAAAAATTTTTTAAAGATTCTGATCTGTTTAGAGTTTTTGTGGGCGTGCATCCACAGTTTGCAGAGGTGTATGCTAACTTAAGTTTTTTTGAAGATCTTTTCGAATCCAAACTTAATCTGATTGCTGGAATAGGTGAAATCGGAATTGATCCAACTTATACCAATTTGGATCCAAAAAATACCCCAGAGAAACAAAAAATTGTTTTCGAAAAAATGCTATATTTAGCAGAAAGATATGACAAGCCAATATCTCTTCATTCTCGAAGATCTGTCAAGGAAATTCTGGAGATATTGCCTTCATATAAGATTAGAAATGCTGTATTCCATTGGTATGAAGGAAGCAAAAGCAATCTAAAAAAAATAAATGATCTGGGATATTTCATTTCTTTTGGTCCCTATCTGCTGTATTCGAATGACAAACACACTTTGTTAAAGGAATCTGACATTAACCTAATATTAATGGAGACAGATGGGCCAGTCAAATACAGGAATTGTTTTGACTATACTCTTACTTCTCCATCTTTGGTAGTGAGCATAGTTTATTTTGCTTCTGTTTTGTTAAAGAAGTCTTTTGAGGATTTGTCCATAATTCTCTATAACAATTCTATACGATTTCTAAGTTAACATGTCCAGCCATGCCTGATTCGTCTTTTATCTAATCTAATTAAGATAAAAGATAAAATACCCTTGTTTTTTTTCTAATCATGTGGATAGAGTCAAAAAGATGGCAAACGAATTGTTAGAACGTTATCCTGATAAATTTACTAGTGATTTTAACGAAAATAAAGAAACTACCAAGAATTTTGCTATCGTTCGTTCAAAGGAATTACGTAATAAAATAGCCGGCTACATCACCAAGAGTGTAAATAGGAACCTGGCTCAACAGAATGCCTCGCTCTCATATTCTGAAGAAAATACCGAATCTAGCCAAGAAACTGCAGAATAAGATTGATAACTGTTGATTTAGTTGGTGGCATAAGGAAGGCAGCTGGATTTTCAACGGTAAATTTCAATGTGATAGATTCAAACGTTAATGAAATACTCACATTATTGGAGAGGAATTATAATTTGGAAAATAAGATAAAAGAGGATCAAATAATGATTGCGATTAATGGCGTTGAGTCGTCGGTAATGGGTGGAAGGGAAGCCAAAGTTTCAAACGGCGATACTGTTACTATTCTGTCGGTAGTCCATGGCGGATGAAAATAACTCTTTTTTAAAATATATTATAGTTTATTGTTCATTATCATTTAGTGACTTTTGACAATGTTTTTAAGGTAATCAAAGTATCCAGAGATCGTATAGGGGTAATAGTTGGTAAGAAAGGATCTGTCAAGTCTGAAATAGAATCAAAATGCAATATTATCCTGGATGTAAACGGAGATACTGGCGATATAACAATCAGACTAAAAAATGAAGCATCCTTAACAAATAGTGGAATATTCAAAGCATCCGAAATAATAATGGCTATCTCAAAAGGTTTCTCCCCTGAAAGGGCTTACAGGTTGTTATCTGATGAATCTATATTGCAGCTTGTTGATCTTCGAGAATACTCAGGAAAATCTATGAATTCCCTCGATAGGATAAAATCAAGGCTTATTGGACAGAGCGGTAAATTTAGAAAGAATTTAGAAGATTTTTCTGGTGCTGATATCTCAATTTACGGACATTTTGTCGGATTCATTGGGACTTATGATGAAACGTCTCTAGCATTAAATGCAATCTTAATGATATGTAAAGGAAGTTCTCACAAATCAGTGTACCATATGCTTGAGGAACATAACAGAAAGAAAAAATTAGCAAAAATGGATCTATGGGAAAAATATTAAACTAGTCATAATTTATCTGAATGATAGTTGGCTAACTACTAGAATTTTGCTCAGTTCATAAATACTTGTTTAATAATTTTTATATTAAAGCAAGTACTCATTTCCCAGCCAGCCACCCATCTAGTATGACATGTGCTGAATCTGACTAGTTTTATGGTTCTATCTTTTATCCCATCTATTGAACATATCATTATTTATTCCAAACTGATCAAGTGTTTTTCCAACAATATGGGAAATTAGGTCGTCAATTGATTTTGGTTTGTGGTAAAATCCGGGCATCGCTGGTAATATTACAACTCCGATCTCTGCCAACTTTAACATATTCGAAATGTGAATTTTTGAAAGTGGGGTCTCTCTTGGGACTAGGACAAGCCTACGATTTTCCTTAATAGTAACTGATGCTGCACGCGAAATAAGATTATCATCATAACCATTGGCAATACTCGAAAGAGTTTTCATACTACAGGGAATAATTGCCATCCCATCGGTTCTAAATGATCCACTTGATATGGATGCCGCCATGTCATTTTCGTCGTACAAAAAATTTGCGATCTTTTTAATCTCATTGACATTTTCATCAGTCTCAATCTCGATATTTTTTTCAGCCCATTTGCTAAGTACTAGATGGGTCTCAATCCCGAATTTCTCTAGTGACCTCAAAAGCACAATTCCATAAATCACACCGGAACTTCCCGTAATCCCCACAACTATCCTTGGATCTTCTCCCATGTTCTTGATTTATTGTGGTTCCAATGTTTTATATTTAATACCCTAATACTTTTTCCTAATGCTTACAGTTTTTGGTTCGATTGCTTTAGACACTACACGAACTCCTTTTGAGACAAGAGAGCGTATCTTAGGAGGGGCTGCGACTTATGCATCTATGGCTGCATCCTTTTTCGTGCCTGTATCTTTAATCGGTGCGATTGGCAAGGATTTTCCAGATAAGTATTACACCCAGCTGGGCAACAAAATGGATATAAAGGGTTTAGAACGTTTCAACGATAAGAAAACATTCTTCTATGATTCTACATTTGATTTCGACCTGTCTCATAGGACAACAAACATAACTGAACTGAATGTGATTGAAAATTTTGAACCAAATGTTCCAGCAGAATACAAAAACTCAAAATATATTTATCTTGCAAATAATGATCCTGAACAAAACATAAAAATAATTGATAGTTTTAACGACCCTGAGTTAATTATTTGCGATACCATAGAATATTGGATTCACAATAAAAAGAATTCTGTTATATCTATGATTGAAAAGACAAATGGGGTAGTAATAAATGACCAAGAGGCAAGATTACTTTGTAACAATTCTAATCTTGTTAAATGCGGAAAACAACTCTTGTCCTATGGTCCAAATTTTGCAATTATCAAAAAAGGGGAACATGGTGTATTACTCTTTATTGGCAACGAGATAGTGCCAATACCTGGATACCCATTAGAAAGCGTTACCGATCCTACAGGAGCTGGAGATTCATTTGCTGGTGGATTTATGGGATATTTGTTATCAAAATCTAATAGTCACTTTGGGAGTGATTTGGCATTAATTAAGGAATCAATCCTCATGGGAAGCATTATGGGTACTTTTGCTATAGAGGAGTTTGGGATAGATGGATTAATGCGAATAACTAATGAAAATATACTGGACAGATATAACAAATACAAAAGGATGTTACATATTTAACCTTATTAGAAAGTGTTATTATCAACTTTAGACTAATAGATTGTGACAACTAGTTAAATGAAAGTCCTTATAATTGATAATTATGATTCTTTTGTTTATAATATTGCCCAGGTTATGGGGTTACTAAGTACCGATCCCATAGTAAAACGGAATAATCGGATTACAATTAAAGGTATATCTAAACTGGATCCTGATGCAATTATTATATCACCAGGTCCAGGTCATCCAAAATACAAAAAGGATTTTGGAATATGTTCAGAGGTAATAACCAAGCTGGGACCGTCTGTTCCAATTTTAGGTATCTGCTTAGGACATCAAGGCATTGTGAACACCTTTGGAGGAACGGTAAAAAGGGCTAAGGAAATAAAGCATGGTAAAACCAGTAATATCCAATTCAACAATAATACTGAACTATTTGAAGGTGTCAAAAATCCATTTATAGCAACCAGGTATCATTCACTAATTGCCGATAAAGATAATTTCCCAAAATGTTTGAAAATTACTTCTATTTCACTAGATGACCAAGAAATTATGGGTGTTTGTCACGAAAAATATCTGATAGAGGGAATACAATTTCATCCCGAATCGATATTAACTGTTGAAGGTAAGAAAATTTTATCTAATTTTATTCGAATGATAAAGAAATGAGTTCAAAGATTGAGAATATGGATAAAAGGCCAGAGACAACTAACATTGATCACAATAACTGTAATACAGATGAGTTATACTCACAAAACCAAATTTATCTGAAGAAACTTTCGACTGGGCAAAGATTAAATGGCTGTGAAATGAGTTCTGTAATTACTAATATCATCAACGGACTTTGTTCTGATGTATTTGTTTCAGCTTTTTTGATGGCTTTAAACTTGAATGGAGAAGACTCGGAACAATTCAAGGCCGTAATTAAAATTATTAGAGGATCTTCCATACCTATCAATCCAAAGTCTGATCTCCCGATCATAGATAATTGTGGAACCGGTGGAGATTTTTTAAATACCTTCAACATAAGCACAACTGCAGCTGTTATCGCTAGCTCATGTAAAAAAATAGCGATGGCGAAACATGGTAACAAATCATCATCAAGTTTAAGCGGTAGTGCAGATTTATTTGAATATGTTGGTTATAGATTGAATGACGATGATATCTTGCCTATTGTACACTCAATTGAAAATTATGGCCTTGGTTTTCTATATGCTCCTAAATTTCATCCGGGATTACGGTATGTTTCTAAGGTAAGGAAGGAGTTAGGTATTCGTACAATATTTAACAAAGTAGGACCCTTGTGTAATCCATGTAGAAACCTGTATGGTCAGGTAATAGGAGTTGCAGACTCATCTTTGTTAACCATTATCCCAGAAATAATACCCATTCTTAGTTTGCAGCGCGCTATGATTGTTCGATCTCATGATGGAATGGATGAACTGTCTACCACAAGCAGGAATACGATAATCCATATCACATTTCAGGATGGAAAGTATGGTGTCCATCAAGAATTACTAGATCCTGTTTCATTGGGTTTGCCCAAAGCTTCAATACAGGAAATAATTGTAAAAGATAAAATGGAATCAATAAATGAAAGTTTACGCATAATATATGGGATACAATCCAATAAGTCTAAAGAAGACATCGTTTTACTTAACAGCGCGGCTGCCTTAATGGTTGGAGGAGGAATAGATTCCTTAGGTGACGCATTATCAATTGTAAGAGATTCCTTAAATGAAGGACGTCCACAAAGGTTATTAGAAACTATCATAAAGAACAGTGGAGATATTGCAAAGTTAGAACAAGCTGAAAAAGTGATAAATATCCGACGAAAGAATTGATTACATATTTTGTTTTTTAGACTACCTTTGGGTTAAAATGCTTACACAATAAGTATATCTCGCTACTCTGTTTCCTACTTGCATCAGGCTTTGTTATGTGGACCTTAGAAAATATGCTTTTCATATATGTAATAAATTCCAATGTTGCTTCTCCTTGAAATACTTTATATAATGCATTTCCATCTACTTTAAGGATTCTTTTAGTTATATCCACAGCCTTCATTGTCAAGTCAATTTGCTTTAAGTGATCCATCTCCCATAATCCAGATACGTTAGGTGCTAGATCAGATAAGACTACATCCGCCTTGCCACCCAAATACTTTAGTAATATTGTTGAAGTTTGTTCATCTTCTACATCTCCATGAATTATGATGACGTTTGAGATAGGTTCGATTTCTTTCACATCGATCCCAATGACTTTACCTTTATTTCCAGATATTTTAGACGCAAATTGTAGCCAACCTCCGGGAGCTGCACCTATATCCACTATTTTCATCCCTTGTTTCAAAATGTGGTGTGATTTATTTAATTGTGCAAGCTTGTAAACGGCACGGCTCCTATAGCTATTTTCCTTAGCAAGCTTCCTATAGGGATCCCTTCTTGCATCGGCAAGTTTCAATTATATCATTCTCATAAATGATGTGGTAAGCATTCATAATATTTGTTTCTTGAATATTTCTAGTAATGTTTTTTATAGGTATAAATCTAAAAAAATTTTATGACTTCAGATATTAGGCACGTTCAAGATCTAATAAGAAATTATCCTGATTTTCCTAAACAAGGAATATTATTCAAAGATATCAATCCAGTATTTAGAGATGGTAAATCCTTGGATTTACTTGGGAATCATTTTTATGACCAGTTTCAAAAAGTTGAGGTTGATTATGTAGCAGGTATAGAAGCACGAGGGTTTATTTTGTCTACATTATTGGGTTTGAAATTTAACAAAGGAGTAATCATGATAAGAAAAGCTGGAAAGCTTCCTGGAACAACCATCAAACAGTCTTATGGCATAGAATATGGCACAGCCGTAATGGAGCTGCAGTCTGATTCAATAAGAAAGGATGACAGAATTTTGATAGCAGATGATTTACTTGCAACTGGTGGTACCGCACTTGCTGCAGCTAACTTAGTTGAAGAGTTAGGAGGCAAGGTTGCGGGATTTGCCTTCATTATAGAGTTATCTTCCTTGGATGGAGGAAAACTATTAAGAGAAAGAGGATATCGAGTTCATTCAATGGTGGTTTACTAATATGCTGGCTATAGATAAACCTGTAGGGATAGCCATAATCGGTGGTACCGGGATTTATGACCCCAATTTATTTAACATTGAACAATCAATTAACCCTCATACCCCTTATGGTCCTACTTCCGACGCCATTATTATTGGAAAATTTGGGAATAAGAGAATAGCTTTTCTTCCTAGGCATGGAAAAGGCCATAAAATTCCTCCTCACATGATAAATTATCAGGCTAATATCTGGGCTCTAAAAGAATTGGGAGTTAAGAGAATCATTGCACCCTCTGCAGTAGGAAGCTTGGATTATGAAATAAAACCAGGGGATGTCATGCTTCCTGATCAATTTATTGATTTTACAAAAAAACGGTCCTATACTTTTTATGATGGACCAAAAGTATGTCATATTTCTGTAGCAGATCCTTTCTGTGGGGACATGAGAAATATTGCTATCAATTGCATTAATGAGTTAGGAATCCGTGTTCATAATGAGGGAACATATGTGTGTATCGAAGGTCCAAGATTTTCTACACGCGCAGAATCAAAGATATACAGAGATGTATTTAGGGCCGACATTATAGGCATGACCTTAGTTCCAGAATGCATTTTAGCTAGAGAAAGTGAAATTTGTTATCTTTCTGTTTCTACTATTACAGATTATGATGTTTGGGCCGATAAACCTGTGTCATCCAGAGAAATTATAGAAACCTTAAACAAGAACGTTGAAACCACTAGAAGGATTCTGGAGAATGTCATACCTATGATCCATGAAGAACAAAACAACTGTTCTTGCGGAAATGCACTAAAAGATGCGATATTATAAAATTTATAAAATTTATAAAACTTAACCGATGTGAAAATATTACTGTTCCTTCATTTGAATAGTAATATCTCCCTCAATAATTTTTCTCTGAATTATTAATATCACTATTTCAGGATCCAAATTTAATTTTCTAATCTTGTCAGCAGTGGTTTTAGAGATCTTGACGTTTATATTGTGTCCGCCTATTCGCCCAAAAGCGACTGCACTAAAACTAAATTTGTCATTATAAATTAGAAAATAGCCTGAAAGCTTGCTGGCCAGAGCTCCTTCCACCACATGTTTTATACTAATGTTAATATCTAAATTATCATATTCCTCTGGAAATTCATTTATCATGTTATATCAATTCTTTGGTAATTTCTATACTCTTGTTTACATTTTCTGTAACCAAAAAACTCCACCATTCTTTATCAACGATCTTGAAATTTGACGTATCTACGATTATTTTAGTCTCATCATCGGTATCCAGAAACTCCGTTTTACCATCTTTAGCAATACTTATTAATTTCCATCGATCTTTTCCTTTTCTAAATTTATTTATGGCCACAGCCCAAATTTCGTCGTTCTTAATTTCGGGCATACCTATTTTATCTGTGATATCCAGAATTCCTAATCTTTTTTCTTCACAAAATAGGTTCTTTGTAATTAAACTTCTCCAAATATCAACAGCCCCAATATTTCTCCCATTTTCATTTATATTTATTACACCAAAATAAGCTATTTTGTCCTTATTGTTTGATGAAGTTGAAGATTGCATTCTAAATTATTATTTTAACAGTTTTCCCTTATTTAGCCCTTGCATAATGTTTTTTCTTTTATTTCTGATTTTGATACTTTTCTAGCATTATTCCGAGGTTATCAATTAACGTATTTTTTTTAAAAAGTATATTATTTGCTTGACAAATTCTTCTATATCTGTTTACTATTGCGAATCTTGGATGCAAGGCCCTGAATTCGTTCTTGTCAATTTCGATAATCATTCCTTTTTTTTCTAAACTTTTAGAGGTTTCAATTATTTGATCTACTGTCAGGTTGATATTCTCTTGGAATCCAGGAGAAGTTGTTTTTTCTGATTTCATTAATGCCAAAAAAATGTCAGTCTCTAACTCATTTATTTGAAGTTGCTCTCTTAGTAGACTCTTAATTTGGCTTCTGTGGTTCATACATATATTGTTCGACAATATTAAAAATAAGTTGTCCTTAGATGAATCTATATCGAGGAGGCCATCACAGGCATGGTCTAATAATGCCAAGAATGTTTATCAGAAGGACATATCCAAATATTCAAATAATATCTCGTTCAATTTAATATATGCCTATTAAAAATGGGTCTGAGTACATTGAAAGTTTGAGAAATAGAAATTTGCAAGTTTATCTTTTTGGAGAACTAGTTAAGGAGCCAGTAGATCATCCTATGATTAGACCCTCTATTAATGCCGTAGCAGCTACGTATGATATCGCAGAAGAAGATCCTGAAATAGGTTCTGCAACTTCCTCATTAACAGGACTTAAGGTTAACAGATTCTTGCATATCGCAGAAAGTTCCCAAGACTTGGTGAATCAAAATCGTATGCAAAGAAAACTCGGGCAACAAACGGGAACTTGCTTTCAACGCTGTGTAGGAATGGATGCATTAAACTCGTTATATTCTACAACATTTGAAATTGATAAAAAATATCAAACACCTTATCATGCAAGACTAGTTGAATTTATCAAAAAAAT
>DATEOO010000011.1:0-4287 GCA_035274085.1 Candidatus Nitrosocosmicus sp. | reverse complement strand
TATTTACTGATCAATAGAAAAAATGTAATTGTATTTCGGATCATATATCAGGTCCTTGAAAATATTGCATCTGGTCTCAATAGAGCGGAATAGTATGAGATATTTAATCTACTAATATTTCACCTACCATTGAAGGATGATAAATGCAATAGTACTGGTATTCGCCGGAATCATCAAATGTATGACTAAAATATTGGTTAGGTATTATTGCATTTGAATCAAAGTCTTCTCCCGCATCCTTGTCATTATCTTGCCCAGAAGTTACGGTATGTGAGATGGCGTCTCCATTGTACCAAGTTACCGTTTGACCTTTTTCTATCGTGATGGGATTTGGAGAATAAGATTTATCACCATTTATTCCAACAATGACTGCCGGAATAGAATTGGCATTCTGTGACATAGTTTGATTATTATTATCATCCAACTGTTCCTGTTCCTGTATATCGTTAGTTGTGGTACTTACAGTGGAAGTGTTAGTGCTAGTTGCTGCATTACCAGAAGAAGGTAAGATCCGAAATAGAGACCCAGTAAAGCTTAATACGTACAAATAACCATCTGGCCCCACTTCGATATCACTTATACCTCCAAAACCTTGACCAAATACTATAGGTTGATTTTCTTTAGGATCATTGACTTCTCTATCTGTAAGTGGCGCTGTATTTTCCAAATACCCTTTATCAAAGGCCAAATCATCTCGAGCGTCATTAAGAATAAACCGATATAAAAGGCCGTTATCTATGTCACCTACAAACATATTATTTTGATATTCTGTTCCTAACTTACCGGAATCCAAGAATTTTAAGGCCGTAATTCCTATAGGAGTGATCCAAGATAATTTGGGTTCAGAATATGTTGCATTTCCAAAATATACTAGGTCGTCCGGGGTTGCTCCAGTACCTAATAAATCATCACTTGAAGGCCCTTGGATTAATGCCCAACCACTATTAAATCCCGGATATACCAAATTGATTTCATCACCATGTGTAGGACCATTTTCAGTATCCCATAAGTTGCCTGTAACTGGGTCAAAATCCATACCAAAGCTGTTACGAATACCCATTGCATAATACAAATTAAGGGGGGATTCTTGACCTAATATGATATCGCCTTTTACAATATCACCATTCTGAGTAACTCTAAGTACACCACCGAGTCCATTTGGCTCTGGACCATCGCCGATATTTTGAGCTTGAGTCCTATGGCCTCCTACCTCTCCAATTATGTAATAGACGTTATTATCGGGACCAATTCGGATTTTACCTCCATTGTGCTCTCCTCTACCATTGTCTGGGACTGCAGGAAGATCTAGTAACAGGACAGGATTTTTCAGTTGCCCGTCAACGTATTCATAACGGTATAGCCTGTTACCTGCTGGGTCGACATTGTCTTCAAAATCGCTACCATCAGCATCGTCGCCTGATTCTGTATAAGAAAGAAAAACATAGATTTTTCCATCTGGTTGTTTTGCTATTGCAATACCTAATAGACCTCTTTCTATGTCACTAGCGACGGCTACATCAAGCGCTGGTGTATCCTGTATCTTGCCATCTATAACATGCATTACCTTTCCAGTCTCTTTTTCAGTGACCAGTATATCATTAGGTCCTAAAAATGCCATACTAGTTGGCTTGTCTAAACCACCGGTTACATTTTCTACCACGAGGTTTTTATCCTTTACAGTGGGTCCATCAGGTGATACAGGAGCTTTTGCATACGCTCCATATGACAAATTGATTGTGAAACAGTTTGAACAAAATAATAAAGATATACAAAGAGCCGATAAAAAAAATACTTTCCTACTTGTTTTTTTTACCAATGACTACTTGTTGTGAAATTGGCGTATTAAAGAGTATTCATGAATTTTGTAGTATATCTGACATTAACTAAAAACTATTTGTATCTTATGAATTGAAATCAGATAAGCTTGTATAATATTTGAGATAAAAGTATGAAATCATTAGCCTGAATATATTAATAATTGATTCTTAAAACTTTAAACATTTTTTATAGATTATGACATCTGGCTATAATTTAAAAGGACTATAGACTCATAACCATACATTCTATTACTTTATGATTTACTATAGATATTTATGAAATTGAGACCGTATCTGATCAAGTGATGCTGTATTAGAAACTTCAGACCAAAACCTCTGATTACTTTATCTAGGGTCCTGGGCTTGATTTTGAATTGTTGGCAAAAAGAACTCTAAAGTTATTCTATCAAAATTATACTTGAATCATTTAGCTACGCAGAGCATTCTAGTAGTTAAGAATAAAAATATCTCAATTTGATAAATAGCCAAAACTCACATGGACATAACGGTATTTCTAACGAGTCAGACCCCCTTTTTTTAATTTACAGTGATAGAAACGGTGTAAACTTGTTTGACATCCTGCCAAAGCCGCTAATTTTTTTTTGTTTGTCCATATAATTCCCTTTTAATTGAGTATTGATATGCATCTAAATCCAATTACTTGTTTACTTTATTCAATTGCAAAGAAAATTTAATTAATATCCTCAAATCAGAAAGGAATATGAAAGTAATTCTTTCTCTCGCATTTGCGATCCTTGTTCTCATCGTGGCATTGCCTCTTACTTATGGACAAACACTTGATACGAATACAAGTAATAATTCAACTATGAATCAAACCAACACAACCACTACTCCTGAAGCTACAATAGGCAAAAGTCAAAATCTTACAATAACAGATCTTAGATTCCGACCGGATTCGAATCAAATAACAGGAACAGTTACAAATAATTCTACAAATGAGCAGTCTTCTATATCTATTTACGCAGTTCTATTTGACAAAGATGATTCATTTCTTGGAATTGCTCAAGGAAGACCCCTAGTTGAATCACTTCCTGCGGCCGATAATTCCCCATTCTCAATAGACCTAGCATCTGGATTCGGACTATTCGCAATGCCTGAAGATGTAAAAGGAATTGACCATTATACTATCTATGTAACAGGACATGAACCGCTTTTCTAATATAAGAAGAGCCCACAAACAATAAGATTCGATTGGTAAAACCCAACCGAGTGCCAACACCATTTTTTTTGCAAGTATAATAAAAGAACATTTATCTCTTTACTTGGAGAAAACCGGACTCTAGCTTTACTGCTTCAGTCATGACTCAACTCAAATATTGCATACTGAAACCTTATACCAGAAGCACTTATTCTCGTAGAAATACAATGACACTGTTTTATAGCACACCAAAAACAAAAAAGAAAATCTGTTTATTGGTCAAGCATTATCAAGAATTTTTTTTGATAAATTAATACATAGACGGCTCGATTGAGGCATCCTTCGATCCGACTTTAATAGAGAATTACTTAAATTAAATAATAGGTATTCAAAAAGCTTTTGAAATAATCGTTAAAAAATTTTAAGTTATAACTAATATTTAATGATCGACCAGGGATTAAATGTTATGACGTAATTTGAAATACAATGGCCGTTTTCTCTTTGATTATGGCTCCATCTCTCCTCACCACTAACGTATCCGCAGACAAGCCTCGATCATTCGAAACTTGTGAGAAGCAAGTGGGAAATGGTGGAACAACTGAGGGTGAATGCAAACAAAACAACAAAAACTTTGAAGACGGAGGATGCACTGAACATGTTAAAGGTAAATCTGGAAATGCAGATAGAGCCGGACAGTATCCTTAACTAAGATTATCCTTTAACTGAAATTTTTTTTGAAATTATATTTTGTTAATAACTGCATGTTAAGATTACTTTCAAATTCAAAAACAATTTGTAACTTTAGTTTCAGGAAGGAGCTAACGTACCATTATTTACAAAAGCCATCAGCACTGTCAATCAATAAATCATACCAAGAATTACAAGTGACAGTCGGACATTGATACTTGTCAGGATAAATCAATCAAGGGATTCTCATAATGTGCATAGCTATATTCCAATTATAAAATAGGAAAAACAGTCCAGGATATCGAAATGAATTTATAAATAAGTATAAGAGCGATAGATTCTAAGAAAATAAACTACTAATACAAGCCAAGATACAATTTAAACTCAAAGTTTTTTCACAATCTTATTACCCTAGTCAAAGCGCATTATTAATTGTAGTTTTTGACTGCAATAGATAAATAAGAGATGAATTATAGCAAAAATGAAGATACCATTTCATTGTTAATTGCAACAATCAACAATTAACCAAATTTAACAATAAATCAAAATAACTTTTGCCTTTTAAAAATTTTACTCACGTTTTAAACTCCAAGGATGTAAAGAGATCTACCCAATCACTTTTTA
>DATEOO010000010.1:0-5465 GCA_035274085.1 Candidatus Nitrosocosmicus sp. | reverse complement strand
AGTAAATCACTTTGGAAAGAGTATCTTAAAGACAAGAAAATAGATTGGGATGAATACTCTCATAGATACAAATTGGAAATACGAAGCAATCCTTTAGCATTAAAGGCCCTGCATAACTTGGCTTCGCTTGAAAGGACTACTACTAATCTAGTTACTAATCATGTAGAACACCAGAAATCTCCTCCTCAACTCTCTGACATGTTATCAAAGTATAATACCGTCACACTCCTCTGTCATTGCAAAGAAGAAAATCATTGTCATAGGTTTTTGGTTAAACAAATGGTCAAAGATATATGATGGTGTGAATATGGGCTGAGTTTTTTGAGTCTACAAAATAAGTGTGAAATAATTAGATTTAAAATAAAATTACATTTTTAAGATTGATGATAGAATGATTGTGATTCTCTATAGTCTAATAATTTAGCAGTAAGATTTTACTAATTCCTTATGAATTTTTTATGAAAAGTAGTATTATTAGTTCTCCGGCTCATGATGAATATATTGATTTGTTGTCTGACAGTGCGCACAAATTAAAACACCGCATTATAGTAAAACGTGATTATACTGATTTTACTAGAATATTGACAGCTGTTCCTGTTATAAATATTAAATCAAAAGATTTAGTGGCCTTTATAGATATAAAATGGGAGAAAGATGAATATAATAGAAAAATCTCATAAATTCAGTATTCTTTTTGAGTTATTGTTATTACAGGGGCTATCATTGTTCTCATGGCAGTTTGGACAGACCCCATCTCTTAATTTGATTTGATCAATTATATAGTTCCTAATTGGTAAATCAAGGAGAGAATTTTCGTTACAAATGAAGCGCACAAGCACTAAGGTTAAACACAGTATCTGTGATGGATATTTCATTTAGCCTGAGAACTTAGAGTCTTCACTTCCTAATGTTACCTTTTCAATTAGTATTATAGGTTTAAAAAAGAGGTAACCAAAGTCCAAGTCAATTTAGAAATTATTTCAGCACGGGTAATCTCATTCATACCAATAAGTAAAGTACCAAGCATAAATGAGGCGATACATTATTCGCAATAAACTATATTTACAGTATAATGTTTCGCACGATATAGTGTTCTTTATACATTCTTATAACACGGAAGACAGAAATGTCACTTCTTTGCTACTGTCATAAGATATCCCATTTTCAATACATTATCTGTAATATATTGTTGCAAAGTCTTGATGTAGTCTTTTCTGAATAATTCAATTCTATTATAATCTTGTTGTTCCTTTAATGTGTTTACTACCTGAATCATAAAACCAGCTTTTGTAATAGTATCTTGCCAGTAGTGATTGGGACTTAAAATTGGAACATTAATAGAACCTCTTTCAAAGAAAATTTCACTAAAACCTGGCAAAAGTCGTTTTATCTTTTCTGGCTCTCCCCAATTATAAGGTGAAAATGCTTCATTATGAGATAACGGATTATACTTAGAAACAATTTCGGATAGTTTTCCTATAGCCAATTCAGGGGGCCAACTTGTGAAACCTAATCGCCCGCTTTTCTTTAAAACTCGAATCATTTCCTTGCCTGCTAATTCTTGATGGGGTGCAAAAATATGACCAAAGGTTGAAAGAACCACATCAAAGGACTCGTCATTAAATGGTAGGTTTTCTGCATCTCCTTCTTTCCATTCTATTCCACTAATTCCAGCAATTTTTTCTTCTTCTTTTGCCAGTGCTAAAAGCTTTGGCGTAATATCAATCCCAGTTACTTTTGCGCCCAGCATCTTAGCAGTTATAGCGGTATTACCATATCCACAGGCTACATCTAATACGGAATCGCTTGCTTGTAAATTTACAAGTCTTGTCAAACGAGCTGATACTGGTGGAATAAATTGACCCCTGCTTCTCCAATCTCCTAAGCTCCAAATTTCTTTGACCGCATCTTTACTATCATTCAACGATGAATTCTTTTGCATGCGGAGATAAATATCAATGCTATAAAGTTCAGTTTAACTTATAACATCTTGTAATAGTAATAAAAATTGATTCATACTCCTTTTGCTGCTATTTACTGATTGATTTCTTTGTCGGTAGAGACTTTTAATTTTTTCCTCTAGAAATTTCTTTTAGCATTTAACCGATGGATCTCTCTCTATAATATCACAATCTAATAAATCCTTCATTAAGTTCTAGGGTAATCGGTAACAAAGGTAGTTTTAAAATTCATCATTTAATATGAAGTAATATGAGTTGCTTATGCAGATTATGCAGATTATGCAGGGGTTTTATACTTAAATAAATATGATTGTACAATAATGGTCGAAAAATCAAACTCTTCTCTGTCGAATCTAAGTGTTGAAAAAAAGAGTGGCAAGCGAGAAAACTTTAGTGCTGAAAAACTCTTAACAGGGATAAGTAGAGCCGGAACTCCATTTTTGATAGCCAAAGATATTTCAGAGTCAATTACCAGTAAACTTGCAGAAAATCCTCCACTTGATAACTTTGTTTATTCTAGCAAATTAAGAGAATACATTGCTGAGGAGCTTAGACAAAGAAATCAAATTGCTATTGCAGAATCGTATTCAGGCTATAGTAAAAATCAGGTTACAGATTTGAAAGAAGAACAGATAAAAAGAAATGATAAATTTGATTCTAAAGTTTCGCAGTCTGTAAATACACAATCAAAGCAGCACGTCAAGGACAAGGATTTTCCGCCAGTAAATTGACAAACTTTTTCTAACATTTCTGAAGTAACGATTATTTTTCACATCTGCAAACGACGTTTGCCAGGGAATTCGAGAAACATGTAAACTCAGAGTCAGATATTCGTCCTATGGATTATGAAACAAAACAAGCATGGACAAGGTATAGAAAACACATAAAAAATATCCCGATTAACAATGAACCCAGTGCGAGACATTAAGAACAAAGAAGGAAGGAAGGGCTTTGAAACAACCTCACACCAATCTAACATAACTATGGAATCTAAATCCTAGCTTTTACTAAACATTCTATGATCATATATGGACGAGTATGTTCCTCCGTAAATTATGTTTCTAATTGTATCAGAAGATAGGAAATTATGTGGAAAGCCTAGTTCAATTTGACTTACTTCATTTAGTCTTTGTATGTGGTCATCAGACAATACAAATTCAATACATCCCAAGTTGTCTTTTATCTGTACAAGGTTTTTTGCTCCTATTATTGGTATTATTTTATTACGAAAAGTCTTTTTCGAATTTCTTATCCAATTCAGTGCAACTTGTGATGGTGTATATTTAATCTCCTGAGCAATGTTTAAAACCTCTTCAGCAATTCTCAAATTTCTTTCCTTAAGTAAAGTATTTGACAATTCAGAAAAATTTGCTACATTAAGTCTGTTACCGCTATTCTGTTGATCTGACTCTAATAAGGATGATGCTGATGAGTCAGTACTAGTATAATTAATAGTATCATTAGATGTAACACCTTCTGTCTTTTTGTAATCTTTGTTTTCTGCATCATTTTGGTTGTTATTTTCTTTATTACTTGATTTGTTATATTTTCCTGTTAATACTCCACTGCCTAACGGAGACCATGCTGTTATTCCTATATCCAGCGCATTTGCCATTGGAAGCAATTCGCGCTCTGGAGTCCTTTCAATTAAACTATATTCAATCTGAATGCTTGTAAATTCAGTCCAACCTTTAAGATTTGCAATAGTATTAGCCTGTGAGATTACCCAGGCTGGAGCATCTGAAATTCCGATGTATAATATCTTTCCTGATTTGACCATATCATCGAGGGCTCGCATCATCTCCTCTATTGGTGTTGTATGATCCCATGCATGCACCCAATAAAGATCAATAAAGTCTGTGTTTAGTCTCTTTAGGCTTGCTTCCAAAGATTGTACCATATTTTTTCGATGATTTCCACCAGCATTTGGATCTCCTGATCTTGTATTAGAAGTATACTTTGTTGCAATAACAAATCTATCTCTATCTGATGATACAAATTCGCCTACATATTTTTCACTTGTTCCATTCGTGTATATGTTAGCAGTGTCAATAAAATTACCACCTAAATTTACATATGCGTCAAACATTTTGCGAGAATCCTCTTTAGAAGCACCCCATCCCCATTCTTTACCAAATGTCATTGTACCAAGACAAATCTCAGAAACTTTAAGGCCGCTCTTTCCTAAAAGATAATACTTCATAACATAATAGTCTGTCTATTTCATCAATTTAAATAGAATCTTTAGCTAGACATTGAACTATCATTTTTCTAATTTGACAGAATGAATTTATTGGACTATTACAAGTAAACAAATTTCACTATTGTATAGAATATTTATTATATAACAATAGTCCACATGTAGATCTCTAAATCCTAAAATCTCAAATTTTGTTTAAATTGTTAGTTGAATAATAACAAAAGAATCTATTAGTTATATAAATAATATTAACTATCCATAATTAATGACAGATAATGTTATTGATGATGCTGCAAAGAAAATGAAAAACGCCGCACAGGACGCTGAAGCAGAGGCACAAACAGCTAAAGATCACGCTGAAGGAAAGCCAAGTTCAGAAACGCTGAACAAGGCCAAAGTAAAGATAAGAGATGCGTTAGACTAGACGATAGTATAGACTCAAATTTTTTTTTAATAACCCTCAAACTTCATTCATCCATTCATTCATCATATATTGCCTCTCGCACTAGATATGCTCAGAATTCTCTAGATTTATGGAAATTTAGTAATCTTGAACGCAGAGTGAATTAAACCTTAATCAGAATGTAATATTTTTAGAATATTAATCGATCAGGAATTTATAAAGCTCCTGCTGTTTCTAAAATTGATTCTTCATACACATGCCCCTAACTTGTCATACATGATGTATATGTATATATCATGGATAAATGACCTTTATTCTCTATATATTCAAAGTTATTTCAATATTTGGTGCCTATCCAATTTCCTTTGTGACTTGAAGTCATCCTCCAATTGTACATGTAAACAAATTCCACTCCTTCCTGACCCCCTCTAGCTTCAGAGTCATAAAGATGGATTCCCGTTTTTATAATACGGCTTTGAGTCCGGCTTTGAGATTCTCCCGGATCTCAGATTGAGGTTAAAAAACTTATTTGATGTTTGACGTGTTGTCCTAATACATCAGTTTATTCGGTCTCCAACAAACTATTCTACAGTCTATAGCATCATGTTGTTCTATGCATTAGTTAACTTTTCAATAAGGGGGGTGGGGTGTTTATTCTTGATATGTCAATAATCAATATAGGTGGTATGTGGTATAAACAGTAAACAGTATATTAAGGAGTCGGGCCATGTCCTAGTAAAAGGTAGTCTATGCGGAACCTTGTCTTATTTATACCCATAAAATTAGTTAAAAAAAACCTTTGTTGTCTGTATGTTGAAAAACTAGTTCTTTCTAAAATTATGGAGATAGGAAGTATAGGAAATTAGAAATGTCTAATATTGACTTGAAATTTGCTTGAGTT
>DATEOO010000009.1:0-2307 GCA_035274085.1 Candidatus Nitrosocosmicus sp. | reverse complement strand
GGATGTTTCTGCTGCAATTTATTGCAATAAATATATACACATATTATAGTTATGCATAAACTCCCTACGTATGACAAAGGATAATGATGATGGTTATATAATTATAAAAAAATGAAGATTAATAATGATAGTGCCATAAGGATTTAAAGGGTTTTATAAAAATAGATATGTAAAACAACTAAACGAAAAGTCAAAGTATGGTTAAAAAATTGATATGATTGTATAATGTCTATTAATTGAGCCTTGCGAAAATCTTATCTTTTTACTTCATAATTACGTAATTCTCCAAAAGATATGCTCAAAAATAATTCGCTACCATTGAATCCTTCCACAGCTGATTTTGGTATTATATATTCGTGTCTTGCACCTCCTGATCCAACAGTGATTTCGTCACTAGCCACTGAAAGGACATTACCCGCATCTTGATTGTCATTTGTTCGTACACCTTTGTGAACAATTCTATCCCAATCCAAAACTGGTTCTGACATTTTATCTCTTCTAAATCTCCTTATATTGTAATCCATCTTGATTTACAAATATTTATAGGCTCAGCAATCTTTTGCAATTAATAGCAATTGGAAGTGTTTATGAAGTCACTACTGCTATTTAATCTAGTGTAACATCTTAATTCATATCAAATCTTTTATCATCAAGACAGTTAATAATTCATGAAAGAAAAAACATTTCATTGATTTAGATATAATTACGTAAATTGCTATATCTAATATTATCCTAATAATCATCTAATCAGAAGAAGAAGAAATTCAATGCCTATTGATAGTATAGATTTCCCATTTTGGCTGCGCTTTGCACATTTTATCAATTTAATTTTTATTACTTTACTGATTCGTAGTGGTATCGAAATACTAAGTGCCCTTCCAAAGCTTTACTTCAATGATGATGCAAAACTAGGTAGTGAGTGGATTAAGTTTACAAGAAAAAAGATGCCTAAAGATAAATTATGGACATCACTAGATGAAGAAGAATCATTTTCATCATGGATAGCTTTACCAGGACACAAAAATCTTGGTCTAGGAAGACACTGGCATTTTTTTTCAATGATTTTTTGGTTTGCAAATGGTGTTGCATATTATATTCTGCTTTTTACAAGTGGTGAATGGATACGTCTAGTACCTACATCATGGTCCATATTTCCTGAGGCTTTTAATATAGCATTGCAATATGCGAGTTTTCAGCTTCCACCTGAACCGATAGGAGGAGTCATATACAATCCTTTACAACAGCTTACATACTTTGGCGTTGTCTTTTTGCTTGGACCTTTCATGATTGCAACCGGAGCCGCTATGTCTCCTGCAATTGCTGCTCAGTTTCCATGGTATCAAAAGATTTTTAGAGGACGACAAGTTGCTCGAAGTCTTCATTTTTTGGGAATGCTTGCCTTTGTTTTATTCATCATTATTCATATAATCATGGTTACTGTCGAGCACTTTCCAGAAAATATGGGTAATATTGTATTAGGATATGAACAAGGCATTAGTTTAGGTATTGCAATTGGCCTTTTTGCTCTTTTCGTTGTATCAGTTGTAATTGTACATGTATGGGTCACAGGTATTTCACTTAATAAACCAAGACTTACGCAGAATATGTTAGATATCATTATAATGCCAGTAAAACAGGCATTATTTAGTAACGCTAAATCTAAACAACAATTTCATAGATCAGAAGTTTCACCATTTTTTCGAATAAATGGTCTTCCTCCCGATACTGAAGAGTACAAAGAACTTGTAGAAAATAATTTTGCTAATTATAATCTCAAAGTTTATGGATTAGTAGAAAAACCTTCTGAGTTTTCACTTTCAGATCTTTATTCGATGCACAAACAGGCACAAATTACAGAGCATTTTTGTATTCAAGGATGGACAGCTATAGCTGAATGGATTGGAGTTTCAATGACAGATATTATGGAGTTATGTAAACCAACCCCAAATGCACACTATGTTGTGTTTCGTTCGTACCAAATTACAAATGGGGATGAATTCTATGAGGTAATAGATTTAGAGCTTGCCAAGCAAACACAAACGATTCTTGCCTATGAAATGAATAGTGAAAGTTTGCCAATACCCCATGGAGCTCCATTACGATTAAGGGCTGAAACTCAGTTAGGTTACAAAATGGTGAAATGGATTAAATCCATTGAATTTGTATCTGACTATAAAAATATAGGAATGGGACAGGGTGGCCATCGCGAGGACCATATGTATTATAGTAGAGGTGCTGGGATTTAATGATCCTTTTTGCTGTAATTAACATAGTAATCCTATCCAAATTTCACACTAATGGATAACT
>DATEOO010000008.1:0-3781 GCA_035274085.1 Candidatus Nitrosocosmicus sp. | reverse complement strand
TACTATCCTATCTAGTCAAAATCCCTATTATAGTTCAAAAAAAGGCGGGCCCGGTGGGTTTCGTAATAGATATATTACGAGTCTAGTTTTAAGTCGAACCTAACAAAGCATATTTAATATTGTAATTCTACACCAATGGTGGCTTCGAATCCGTTAGGTATAAGGGGAACTGTTCTTTTATTTGCTTTTTGAATTCCCTAAATATTGGTTAAGAAAAACAATTTATTGAGCAATATCGATCCAGTAAAATTGTCGAAGGTATACATTCGGGACGTGATCTTTTTCTCCTTAGGTTACGAAACAGTTTAAGATCCTTCAAGGATTCTGTTTAGCTAGGCCGTGGTGCGAGTATTCATTTATCTACTACAATTAGTACATGCAAACCTATGGCTATAAGTATCCTAACGTGATTTGTCTAGGCTGTACGATTTCTTGCAGCTTGTACAGAAAGAACTTTCTGCATCTGCTCCTGCTCGATATCCAAGCGATTATTTGGGAATAATTTAGACATTTTATTCATTCCTTAATATAGAATTTTCCATTCTAAAGATTGTTACCTATTCAGATTATTTTTCAATATTACAAAAGTTACCTCATGTTGTAAATTGTGTTTTAATATTATATGTATGTTAAATGATTTAAATAATTAAAAATGTATTAAAATCAGCTTCTAATATTTTATATTGATTCTGGATCGAAAAATCAAATAAATTCTTGATATATTGTAAATGCTGCCTTTGGTTTATTGTTGTATAATCCTTAACTCCTGCATTATATTCCCCTGCAAAAATTGCTCTTTTTGACAAAGAAGGGAAGAGCATTATTGAAAAAACGATGCAGTATATTAAAGATAGAATCGAAAGTATTGATGATGACTTTTTTTTAAGAGTAATGAATTGTAGATAAGTCATATTAAGAACTGGTTAAGTCTTTTCCAACTCCCCAAGAAAAGGAAATAATACTCATTAAGATGACACAGTGATTAAAAATGAAAAAGCTTATTAACAACATTTTTTAATATTGCATATGAATTACAAGAGAATACTTTTATCTGCAATATTGGTAACAGGAATAGTTATATATGATAACACACTTCTAACAAAAGTATTTGCTGTTGGAACTTGGAATGGTCAAGACACCATACATATACCAATGTCTTGGTGTGCTGTGAATGGAAGTCCTGCTGTAAGCAGTCCTAATGTACCTAATCCGCCAAATCCTTCTGATACTACAACAGACGCAATTTTATGGCGAAATCATGAAAGACCAACTGATAATATTTGGCTTCCTCAAGCAGGGATAACATTGCGTTCAGCAATTAACAATGTTTGGACTGGGTTTAATTTTCCACAAATAAATGATCCTGATCAACCAGATGCAACACATACAAATCGGGGAATAGTTGGTGATGTGTTAGATCCAAGCATAGATCAAACACAAATGACAAATATGATAAATGCGTGTCGTACAGCTTATTCAACCAATGGACATGCTGGAGTCGGAATAACAATAGTAAACGTTAATTTAATGCATGATTCCAATGGATTATATAACTTTGCTGCTGGTTTTGGGAGACATTCCACAACAGGAGGAGTTTATACAGGAGATATAGTTGTAATTGATAATCATTATACATTCCCTGGAATTGCAGATCCTTCTAACCCAAGCGTTGCAGCACCATTATCGGGCCCCGCTAACAACCCCAGTTTTAATAGATTTGCATTGACTGATCCATTTGACCAGTTGGTTGGCCACGAAGTAGGACATACGGTCGGTTTACATAATGGTTTTGATTCTTATACGACTAATCATCGAACTGATGACAGCCACAAGCTAATGTTTTGTTGTCCTACTATGCGAGATAACAATGGTGATGGGTTTGTAGATAATATTGCATTGGATAATCCAACACCACCTACTCCATCAGAAGTAAATACTGCTAGAACTATCGCATTGACAATACCGCATATTGAAAAAGATCCACCAAACCAGATTATTGATGGTAATAATGTAGAAACAATCATGGTAGACCAATCTAATGGAACTAATAATATTCCTTCTTATATAGATCTCTCTGCAGAAAGAATCGTGCTAGATACCAAGGAAAATAATATACACTTTGGTCAAGAACTCAAAGGAATAATTCCAAATGATGCAAAGGATTTGACATATTGGACATTGGTTGATACTGATAATAATGCTAAAACAGGAGCTAATGATAGCCTTTTGAAAAATATTGGTATTCCTATTTCCAATTTCTCTGGCGCAGAAATCCTAATGAAAGTAACTGCAACAGGGAATAACACAAATGGTTCAGTATGGAAATATATTAAAGGTGATTTGATAAGACTTCCTGATACTGCTTTTAAAATAGATAGAATACAAATGAATGGCATTGTAGACTATGCATCACCATCTCGAGCCTTTACTAAAGAATTTCCAATGAATAATATCGTGAGCGTGATGCTAAACAATATCTATAGTCAAATAGAATTAAACAAGCCTTTTAATGTAGCGACTGCCTCAATAGATGAATCCATATTAGATAATAAAAATAATACACACACCTTCAGTTCTAACTTTATCCTTCAACCAAATTCGTTTCCACATTGTTTTGCTCAAAGTGATGCAACAATTGGTAAAAATGTCACCATCAACGTAGAAGGCTTAAAGCCCCACTCGAACATACATGGTTTGCTTGGACCAATAGCAGTTTTCCATGGAGTAACTAACGAAACAGGCGGAGCCTCAATACAATTCCCTATACCAAAGGACACAACTAGCGGATTGCATCTAGTTACTATAGGAATAGATGATACTGCATTAACCGCAGATTGCGAGGTAAATGTTAAATCGACAAATTATACTAATGGTTAAAATACGAATAACAAACCATGAATCAAGAAACGCCACAAATCAATAATCCAAAATCATTACTTTTTCTGTCTGTGAACTATCTAATATAAGGATAAAAACCTGTCTGTAAGAAAACTATTAAAAACTGATATTGCACTAATTAGCCAAATTTCTTTTAACAAATTCTCTATACGTATACTATTGTTGATGAGACATTCCTAAATTATGGTTCAGAGTACATCTGGCTCAGGGCAATGGCTGAATCAGAAATTAGGAAAATCCTTGAATTATCGATCTCAACGGAAAGTACTATGCTAATAACAAAGCAATATCTTTCAACTTTAGTCGATGCTCACGGTAAATTTCCGATTTCGAGGGACGGAACTACATGATATCCAATGAGATGTATATCATCAGACTCAAACATGATTTTCGTTCCTTTTTTTTGGCAAAGAAGAAAAGAGGAGTATTGAAAGGATAATACAGTATATCAAAGACGGGGATGAAAGATTTGATGATTTAGTTTCCTTGCAAAATTTACTAGGTCTATTATATGTTATATTAAATGGAAACGTTCATACAAGGGACTAAAAAGGGTTAAAAAACTACGAGGCGGAAGTGAGTCATGTTAATATAACTTGAGAATAATATACTAAAGAATAGTAACAGTGAATTAGGAAAATTTAGGAAGGATGTGAAACCTGCGTTTAACCATACATCCCACATCAATGAGTAATTTTCTATCTAAATGAATAGATTGTGAATCAATCGTATTGTAATTAATTTATCCTGTTGTATCATTGTGAGTATAAATTTGTAACAGCGGGAAAAGGCGTTAATCTTGAGTTAGTTTTAAAATAATACCATGTTTTAGTTTCTTTTTGCATGTGAATAATAGTCTATCGGTAGAGTTTGTTGCAAAAGT
>DATEOO010000007.1:0-5337 GCA_035274085.1 Candidatus Nitrosocosmicus sp. | reverse complement strand
ATTCCACGTAAAAGCCATCACCATACTACTAAATAGCTATTATTGCATTTTTCTACTTATGGTTCTGGGCCACCGCCAATTCCTCTGAGAACAGTACTCTGTAGAAGGATTAGCGAAACTTGATATATGATAAAAAATGAGAATCTACTCTTCTATATTAAAATGAATAACAGGTGAAAGAACAGTATCTTTCTACAGGCCAAAAACCCCAGATAAAAAAATATTTTTGTCATGTAAAAACTCAATATCAAAGACATGAGGTGCTATGAATTTTTTTGAGCCATACTGCTAGTATGGAATTGGTTAGAATTTATCAGTTTTTGTGGCAACTTAACTCATACAAATCTTTAAGGAGACAAATAAAATATCGATAGGTTGAAGTTTTAACTATATCAATAACTACCAATCGTTTTCTCAAATATAAGTAGGACACGTATAATTATCTTGATTTCATATCACAATCAACCTAAGACTATAATCTAATCAGGTAATGCTTTTTGATCGAAACCACAGATACATATCAAATGGAGATTCTAGGAGCCCATCAGACAAAAACGGAAATAAAACATAGTATTATAGCAAGGTGAAATTTTATTATACAGAGAATAAGGTAATGGATTTTGATCTTTCACCAAAAATGTTAGCAATTTTGTTCATACTTGCAGGAGTAGTTTTAGTTTTTATCTTACTAGGAGGGTCCTTACAGCAACTTTTTAGCCAAAGTATTCAAGAAACTGTAATAGTCAAGATAAAACAGAATGGTACATGCATAATTGAGGCTTCTGATGGTATACCAAGGGCAATCGAAAATTGTCCTTTTTCTGAGGGTGAGAACTTTACAATCTATTATAAGCAAGGACTGCCCAGTATTGAAAGATATAAGTAATAGGATTATCAGGCAGCAATTTCTATCGAGCAGTTCATATAGCGGTATCGTTATATTACCATCTACTGTTCCTTCCTTTTTTAATTATATCACTTGTACCACCCAGAAATAACAGTGGTAGGAGGAGTATTACTTGGTAAGTTAGGATTTATAATTTTGTAAAACTAATTTCAAATTTCATAAACGAAATTGGCATCAAATGCTAAACATATTCATACTCATAGCACTTTACATTTCTCAATCAAATAAATATATAATTTGTATCCTGAGATTTGTCAAATCAAGTGAGAATGGAATAGTCTATGAAATATTTGTTAGGAATTAACAAAATGTGTAAGTTACAAAGAGTCTCGTTTTATCTCTACCATACCTTTTTGGACCCTAAGGTGATTTGATTCCTTCAAATTATGACATTTGACGATGAACGGATTATCCCAACGTAATCCTATGAATTGAACCAGCCTAATTTTCTAAAGTAGATTACCATAAATATTGCAGCCAGTGACGAAAGTGATACGGTCAACATGAGCGGAAAGTAATCGAAAATATTCTTCCCCTCATTGACGCTGCCAGGAATTACGATATTCATCCCATAAAAAGTCCCAGCCACAGTAATAGGAATTGACAATGTGAATAAAATTGTTAAAAAGCTTAGAATTTTATTCGTTTTTTCTGAATTTAACATATTATCCGTATCTTTGTAAATTTCGATTGTTTCTTTTGACTCATCGAGGGCCTCTAATACCTTTGATATGTGATCATTAATATCATCAAAATAATCAATTAGATCTTCCTCCGCGGAGCTACCTGAAAATCTCTTAACATCTCTGGATGTAATTTCCAACATGATCCGCTTCAAAGGCAGGACTATTCTACGAAGCGTTGTAATTTCCCTTCTGAGAATAGATATTTCTTTAGCATTAGCCACTTTATCATCAAAGACTTCATCTTCAATGTCGTCTAAGTTTCCAATAATTTTCATTAATATATGAAGTAAGTTATCAACCAGACCATCTAATATTGAATGTAAAAGATACCCGGGAGAGCCTCCCATAAAGTTATTTCTGATCTTATGGTCTCCACTCTTACAAGTTCTAAATAGTTCTGTCAACGGATAAAGATCGCCTTGGGTAATCGAAATTAAATAATCCTTACCTATAAACATGGATAGTTGACTAAAGTTTGGAGAAGATCTACCTTTAAGAGAAGCTGGAAACTGGAGTATGACGAATATATGATCGTCATATCGGTCAATTTTAGGGAGTTGATTCTTTGACAAACAATCCTCTATATTTAACTCATGGATAGGAAAACTTTTGGATACGAGATCCATTTTTTCCCTAGTGGGTCTTTCCAGATAAACCCAAGATAGATTTTGATCATTGATTATTTCCAAACTGGTAACATAATTAGGAAAACCCACTTCAAATCGATATACAATAGTCAAGTTAGTATATAATGTATTGGAAAATCATCATTATCTCATCATAGATTATTTGGTTACATTACACATGCTCATACTTTACCATCAGTAATGGAAATAATTAACACTAGTATTAGCTATCCGAGGGTCCAACACATTAATTTTTGTTATTTTGTAATTATTAAATTTCTTGATTTTGAGGCAAAGTGAGCATATTTCTGACGGTACCTAAAATTAAGTAATCCAGATAAAATTTTAGCTTTAAGACCAGAGTTTATAGTTACTCTTAGTCTAGATTTATATGCAGATTTCCCACATTCGTTAGGTTCTCTTTATGATGCAGGATACTACCCTAGTGTCGGCTTCCGACACTCGAACAGCCAATTAACTCATTTACAAAGTTCTTTTTTATCAACACATTTCAATTCCTGAGTTCCGTATATAAGGGAGTTACCAAAATGATTATTGACTTTAGATGGGTCTATCCAAATACTAATAGCGTTGTTTCCTAAGAGCGTAATATTTGTAGGTACATCGGTTATGGGGCCTTCTTTCATAGTCACAGTTGCCGTGCCATTAAGGTGCGTCAGGTTGCTTGTTGTATCATTGATTACTGGAGTGTTTAAAAGCAGGTCATAGATGTCATGTGAATGAGAAGAACTACCATCTGTTTTTACCATATAAAATGATGCATTAAATGACGGGGACGTGGAACTAAGATTTTCCATTCTATATACACCGCCCAATATCCAGGTAGTGGTATTATCAGATGGATCAATTTGCAAGCTCGTAATCCCTCCTTTTATCATATCATTTGAAGAACCAGTAGAATTTTGTGTTTGATTGTTTGTGGCGGTAGTGTCATTTGAATTATTACTATCGTTTATGTTTTTGATGGTATCTGTAATTGATTGTTCAACTTGGTTATTTATCGTCGATTGAAGATCCTGTTGGCTCTGCTGAATTGATGCTCCTAGCGATGATGTTGCATAAATAAGCATATTCATATCAGGAATTGCCAAAATACTGGCAAAAATTGTAGCCATCATGGATATAAACAAAATTGATAAAGATTTTTTGTATGTCATAGAACTTTATTACCAATATTGTTATTAAGAATTTGCAAATTCGTAAAATCATGTCTACTGACTCCAAGTAAACAGTGGGCAACAATTCGATTGAAGGGATATAATAGCACATTTTAAAGAAAAATTAAACCGAAATCTCATATCATTAACATGATCTAAACGCAGTTACCAAGTGAACTTTATACGACCTAGATTACTATTGATTGGCTTTTGACTATTTCCCTTGATAGAATAATATTCTTTCCTCATTATGGAACAGACCACAGCTTGCCAAATAATGCAGAAAACGAAATATGTATAGCAGAGGTTTGACTATGTAACAAAAAAATTTAATTTCATATTAAGTATTTCTTATACTTTTAGAATTATTTCTTGTTAGAACCGCACCCGGAGCTTGCTAAACTATCCGTTTGTGCAATTTATTCATGGCACATATAAAAAGTAGGATCGTCATCCCTATTTACAATATGTACTATAGCTTCAGTCAGATATTCAAAGGCAGAGATCCGTGATCTAATCTTTGTGTCATCTTTGGATTAGGAAAGGGTAAGATAATTTGGGTACCATTATTTATTGCTTCAGTATCGATTAATTTTTCCATGGTAAAATAAAATCACGATTAGATTTAACAACAGGCAGGATAATATGTAGAATGACTTTCCCGATACGGTGAGACCAGTCCACATCGCTTAGAACTTCTCTCAAAGATCCGTTACTACTATAAAACTAAATACAAATGGAATTAAATATTCTCTCGTAGTTTATCGGTAAGCATTTTCTTTTCTTTTCATGTTATCCTTATGAGTAGCTTATCAATTTTTTATTTATACATAAGAATGAGTTAAATAGTAAAGATTAGAAATCGTTGCGGTTATATTTATACCGGAATAACAGCCTAGTGACCCGATTAACCAGGATAATCGGATTAGACCTGTTTGAAATCCTTATTTTTTTATCATAAAAAGGGAACAATTGAAGTAAAATTTCAAATTATTCATTCTGAATTTACGTAATAATATTTTTTTCTAATGATCGCGTTTTCTATTGTCTAATAGTCATTGGATGATGATCATTTAGAAAAACATTTTGACCAATTACTTTTCATATTTCTTAATACACAAGGTATAAATCACTTCTTTTCTTTGATATCGTTTCTACTATGAGTCTTAAAGGAGAAAATATTTATCAGGTTGCTACCTTAAATTGAACAGACAGTTCAAATCTCGTTGCAATCATCGACTATAAAGAGCCTAACATCCTGTGTGTTCTGAATTTACCGAATGTAGATTAGATAGCAAATTAAAACTTAAAACGTGATCATAGGCTGCTAGTATAACAATGACCAACCCCAATCCCTTACAATTACTTTCAAAGCAGGATCTACTACTAGGGAAATTAATCAAATCTATAGGAAATTATTCAATTCAAATTCATGACAATCTCTTTGAATCGTTGTTAAAATCCATAATATATCAGCAACTTGCAGGCAATGCTGCAAATGCAATATATTCCAGATTTCTAAGTCTTTATGGTGATACTTTGCCAACTCCTGAGCAGATTATTTCCACTTCAGATACTGTCTTGAGATTTACTGTAGGCTTGTCATTCAAGAAGATAGAATACATCAAAAATTTGTCGACGAAGATCATTTCCGGTGAATTGAATATCCAGGTTTTATCCGATATGCAAGATGAGGAGGTGATAAATGAATTAGTTAAAGTAAAAGGTATTGGCAGGTGGACGGCAGAGATGTTTCTCATCTTTAGCCTGCAGCGAGAAGATGTGTTTCCGTTAGACGATTTGGGAGTAAAAAAGGCAATCCAAAAATTATACAATCTATCTAATTTGCCTACCCGAGAATATATGATTGAAGTATCTTGTAGATGGAAACCTTATAGAAGTATAGCTACATGGTATTTGTGGAAATCACTGTCTAAATT
>DATEOO010000006.1:0-8653 GCA_035274085.1 Candidatus Nitrosocosmicus sp. | reverse complement strand
ATTCGGATTTCCTATTTTTGTCTTGACACCAATCAATTTAATTTTTGAACCAGCCGTCAAAGACTTGGGTATCTTCTCATCATTAATATTCCATATGATCGATCGGATCTTCCTCGTGCTGTTATCATTTGACAATTCCATATGTAGGGATTTTGCACGCTCCCCTCTGCTATTGGTAAATTCAGATATCCTCGGATCTGAAGTGATTCTTCCAGAAATAACCATGTTTTCCCTCGGAACGTCAAGCTCATCAATTGTTTGTGTAATCTCAGAGAGTAAAGGAATTTGGTATTTGGCTTCTTCTAAAACTATTTCAATTGATCCGCTGCCACTCAAGTTGATAATGGGTTTATTATCCATCCCAGCTTTGACCAGTCCCTTTGATACTTTAATCAAATCTCCCATCTTTAAATCAAGCTGTTCAGGAAGATCTACAAAATCATCCCATAGCTTGATTTTGATATTTGAATCTTTATCATAAATATGGATAATTCTATTCCTAGATTCCTGGTTTGTATCCCTTTTTAGAAAAGTTTTGATCGGATTAATGGTCATGATTCTACCGACTGTAGTTACATCCCTTGCTCCTACGAATACATCTTTGAGACTGTATTCTGATTTTTGAGTTTTTTCCAGGGAAACACCTAAATCTGCAGCAACTAGAAATAATGCTCCCTGGTCTGTCAAATAGCCTGCACCCACATTGGTCTTTTTTTCTTCAATCATTGTCTTTAATTTCTCAAAATCTAAATCGTGCTTTTCTTCCAATATTATTTCAATCATTTTATTATAGTCCAGTGCCAATTATGATGATCTAATCTACATTACATATTTTAATTTAAAAAAATTTTCGTAGATTGTTATCTTATACGCATATAATTTTTATCTTATATTCAACTTCAAATGAAATTGTTAAAATTTGCCTTAAAAATATTTAAAAGTCATTAAGAAATCCAATTTGGCCGATGAATACTGATGAATTTGGATCAAAGGGTTGACTATTTTATAATTTTCGAGAAAGTTTTTTTACGAAGGTTGTTTTTGATGAATAAATATCTCTACACTAGAATGTAAAGGACGTTCTAAGTTGGTGCAATTATTTTGGGTATAGATCTCCAAAATAAAACTCTTCACCGATTTATGGGTAAAGAGTTTTATTTGATGCATTATATTTCCAGTCCGCTACCCACAGAGTAAGATAGTTATATTTCAGGCTTCGAGATAAAACTTTGATTTTCCGACTGGTATCATTTCTCCCTTAATTGCTTGAGGAAGATAATGGTCTTTCCACTGAAGTCTATCTACCAGAGTAAGATAATTCCCCCATTTTTTTATTTACTCAATTTAACCTTCCGCTTGCGATACATGAAATATACTGCAACCAAAATTATCCCAACTATGAATGAAATAATGGGTACCAAGAAAAGGGAGTTTTGATCGCTATCCTGGATGTCATTAGATTTAGAAATATCTAATCCGGATTGATTTTGACTGGAAATGTTATTAAGTTCTGTACCAATGATTTTGATTATTCTTGCATCTTTTCCGAATTCTATTACCAATTTTCTACTATCATTATCTAAAGTATATCCTCCAGATGATGTATCGCTCCCTATACCAGGAGACAGTATATTAGAGTTATTTTTCTCAATTATTTCCTGATATTTTGCTGGCTGGTTATTTACAAGTACTGTAAAGTTCTTATCTCTGTTGTCTATCTTAGAATCTATTATATTCCGGGGCAGATTAACTTCTACAATACCTGACTTATTTTGACTTGGCGTTAATACAATAATTATACTCTTTTGATCATTATCATAAACTATGTTATTAATTCTGTCTCCTGCATTTGAGATTGATATTGGATTCAAAATGCTACCTGTTTTGATTTGATAATAAACATCGTTTTTGAAAGACTGATAACCAGACTGATTTCCGTTAGTAGCGATATTGCCAATGATTTGATCTAGAATCTTAGGAGTGCCTGTATTGGTGTTATTTTCATTATTCGGACTTGAGAATACGGCATCAAAATCAAAGCCTATTGAACTGAATATTACTCCAAATACTGACATCGTAAATAGGCTTAAACCGATCAACAGAGAACTTCCATACTTCCACAATAGTTTAGTATAGATTCGATCATATGATATAAGAATTCTGCGTGCTTACCCGCAATGACATTCATAGAATGTTATTCAATGTGGATATTATTGATAACGGTGTAACCCATAGAGGGTAATTTTTTCAAATATACTTCTATAAAATTGATCTTTAAAACCCAACACTGAAACTTCATTCCTAATGCCGATATACAATCAAATTTCGGGATTATTTTGCCATCTTTTGTAAAACTTGATGGAATATTATATATATTCGATTACAGCTTTATTCGATACTTGACATTTATTTTGTTATTATGTGATTCAGTAATTGGTAAGGGGGATTTGTGCATTGTCAGCTGAGAAGAAAGAAATAAGAATAGTTGATCATATCTACCAACCTAAACATGAAATTCTAACAAAAGATGAAGCTGAGCTTGTTTTTAAGAAATTCAATTCTAAACCTAGTCAATTTCCATATATTATGTCCTCCGATAAAGGCATCCAAGGGTTAGAAGCTCAACCTGGAGATGTAATTAAGATAACCCGAAAGAGTTCTACTGCAGGTGAAAGTGTATATTACCGATACGTAGTAGAAGGTTGAGCTAGGGAATGACAGTCAGTATCAGCAATAATTCTATAGATATGTGGCCTATAATCAACGATATTTTGCGACGAGAGGGAGTAGCAAGACAGCATCTTAATTCTTATAATGAATTCATTGAACGGGGACTTCAAAGCATAATAGATGAGGTTAACGAAATAGAAATCGAAACTGCTGAATATCCATATAAAATTAAATTGGGAAAAATAAAAATGCAGCAACCTAGGATTATGGAATTAGATGGTTCAATTACTCACGTAGCACCAGTCGAAGCACGGCTACGGAATTTAACTTACGCTTCTCCAATTATGCTGGAATGCAGTATAGTTGAAGAGGGCAAAACTTTGGAATCCAGATTTATTCATATAGGGGATATGCCTGTAATGGTAAAGTCAAACGCTTGTATGCTTCATAATTATTCTGAATCAAAATTAGTAGATGTAGGCGAAGATCCAAAAGATCCTGGTGGATATTTCATCATAAACGGTTCAGAAAGAGTAATAGTTGGATTAGAAGATCTTTCTTATAATAAGATCATTGTTGATATCGAAGAAACATCTGGCACTATGTTATACAAGGCTAAAGTATATTCTTCAATTGTCGGATATCGTGCAAAATTAGAGTTGATAATGCGGCCCGACGGTTCGATTGTTTCAAAGATTCCAGGATCTCCAGTCGATATCCCCCTTATTATATTAGTACGAGCTTTAGGCTTGGAGTCTGATAAAGATATTGCCAATGCAGTTTCGTTGAATGATACCATCCAAGACGAACTCGAACCTTCTTTTGAAAAATCTGGCGAAGTTGCTACCAGCAGAGATGCTATAATCTACATTAGTAAAAGGATCGCACCAGGCATGCTAGAGGAGTTTCAAATAAAACGAGCGGAAACATTATTGGACTGGGGACTCCTGCCTCACCTTGGTAAGAATCCTGATAACCGATACGAAAAGGCATTGTTCCTAGGGGAATCTGCATGTAAGTTGGTAGAATTAAATCTTAATTGGATTGAACCAGATGATAAGGATCATTATGGGAATAAAGTCATAAAATTTGCAGGTCAGATGTTAGCAGACCTATTCAGGACAGCGTTTAGGAACCTAATTAGAGATATGAAATATCAGTTAGAAAGATCTGGTCAGAAGCGAGGAATCAATGCAGTTGCAGCCGCTGTCAGGCCTGGAATTATTTCTGACAAGTTAAATAATGCTATAGCTACGGGAAATTGGGGTAGGGGTAGGGTAGGTGTTACCCAACTACTAGACCGAACAAATTATATGTCAACGGTTAGTCACCTAAGAAGAATCCAGTCTCCACTAAGTCGAAGCCAACCCAATTTTGAGGCTAGGGATTTGCATGCAACTCATTTTGGGCGTATTTGTCCATCCGAAACTCCAGAAGGTTCAAATTGTGGCTTGGTTAAAAATTTGGCACTATCTGCAGTAATATCAGTCAGTGTTTTGTCATCCGATGTAATTGAAAAATTATATGAATTAGGTGTTCAAAATGTGAACGAGGCGAATGATGATTTGAAACAAAAAGGTGCTAGGATATTTGTCGACGGACGCTTAATTGGATACATAGAAGATGGTCGTAATTTATCAAACAGGTTGCGCACTATGAGGCGCTCTGGTAGAATGCACCCTCATATGGGAATCTATTTTTATTCTTCCTTAAATGACAATGCAACAAAAAGATTGTATATCAGCTGTAACTCAGGCAGGGTTTTGCGACCACTGGCAATTGTGAAAGATGGCAATATATTACTAACAAGAGAGGTTATCGAAAAAATTTCAAAGAAATTTTTGTCATGGACAGATCTTTTATACATGGGAATTATTGAACTGGTAGATGCCAATGAAGAAGAAAATTGTTATATTGCTAGTGAACTAAGTAATATAACAAACGAACATACTCATGTTGAAATCTTCTTGTCTTCGATATTGGGTGTAGGTGCCTCGATTATTCCATACCCAGAACACAATCAATCACCTAGAAATACTTACGAAAGTGCGATGGCAAAACAAAGTTTGGGGTTCTCTACTCCGTTAATGAATGCAAGTACATATGTGAGACAACATTTTATGCTATATCCTCAGATGCCCGTTGTAAGTACTAAAGCAATCAATTTACTGGGATTAGATGAACGACCAACAGGTCAGAATTGTGTAGTAGCGGTTTTGCCATTTGAAGGGTATAACATTGAGGATGCTGTGGTTTTTAGTAAATCCTCTGTAGATAGAGGATTGGCACGTACGTTTTTCTACCGTGTTTATGAGGCCGAAGCTAAACAATATCCTGGTGGAATGAAGGATACTTTCGAGATTCCCTCTTCTGAAGCCAATATCCGTGGTTATCGAGGAGAAAAATCTTATCGTTTGTTGGAACAAGATGGTGCGATAATGCATGAATCGGTAGTCAATGGAGGTGATATTTTGATTGGCCGAACCTCTCCGCCCAGATTCATGGAGGAATACAAAGAGTTTGAAGTTAAGGGTCCATATAGACGCGACACCTCAATAGGTGTTAGGCCTTCCGAAAATGGAGTGGTAGATACTGTTATTATGACTCAGTCAGTAGAAGGCGGCAAGATGTATAAGATTCGGGTAAGGGATATGCGAATCCCTGAGATAGGGGATAAATTTGCTTCTCGTCACGGTCAAAAAGGAGTTGTTGGAATGCTTGTAAACCAGGAGGACCTGCCTTATACAGAAGATGGCGTTGTCCCTGATGTAATGATCAATCCTCACGCGTTTCCTTCTAGAATGACCGTTGGAATGTTCATGGAATCATTGGGTGGTAAAGCAGCTTCATTGAGAGGTAAAATTGTTGATGGTTCTGCATTTTTGGGGGAAAAATTAAATGACATCAAGGATGTAATGGAGTTATATGGCTTCAAACATAGCGGAAAGGAAGTGATGTATGACGGGAGAACTGGGAAGAGATTCCCTGTTGATGTATATGTGGGTGTAGTTTATTATCAAAAACTACATCATATGGTGGCTGACAAGATCCATAGCAGAGCAAGAGGTCAAGTTCAGATGTTAACAAAGCAACCTACAGAAGGTAGAGCACGCGGAGGTGGATTGAGGTTTGGAGAAATGGAAAGAGATTGTCTAATTGCTTATGGTGCGTCTATGATGCTAAAGGACAGACTTTTAGAAGAATCTGATAAGGCAGAAATAAATGTATGCGAGAGATGCGGATTATTGTCCTATTTTGATACTAAACAGAGAAAATATGTATGCAGGGTCTGTGGTGATAAGGCGAAAATTTCCAGTGTTATAATTGCATATGCCTTCAAATTGTTATTGCAAGAAATGATGAGTTTAAATGTCGCTCCTCGTTTATTGGTAAAGGAGAAGGTTTAATCTTTTTGTTTTATATAATGGAGGTCTTTTTGAATGAATGATGAATCTGTTAAAATATTAGATGGTATTAGATTTAGCATTTGGTCGCCTGTCGAGGTAAGGAAGTTCAGCGTTACTGAAGTGACGGCACCTGAAACATATGATGAAGATGGAATGCCTGTTCAAGGAGGGTTAATGGACAACCGATTGGGAACGCTGGAGCCTGGTCAAAAATGTGCGACCTGCGGAAATACATCTGCTAGATGTCCTGGGCATTTTGGCCATATTGAACTTGCTGAACCCGTTCTACACATCGCCTTTATTGATGATATTCATAAATTGCTTTTGATCACATGCAGATCCTGTAACCGTATTAAACTTAGTGACGAGGATTTAGTAAAATACAAAGATTTGCGTGACAGCAAGGCAGCTTATGCGGTAATCACCCTTGAAAACGTAAAAGACGAGATTATTGAGAAAGCAAAGAAAGTTAAAGTTTGTCCACATTGCCAGAAAGAACAATATGATCTTATTTTTACAAAGCCTACCATCTTTGTTGAAAAAACTGATGTAGGGGAGAATAGACTATTACCTATTACCATTCGAGAGAGACTTCTAAATGTATCAAATAATGACCTAATATTGTTGGGATATGACCCGAAGACTGCACGACCAGAATGGTTCATTCTTCAAGTCTTACCTGTACCACCAGTAACAGTTAGACCTTCTATTATTCTCGAAACAGGTATTCGATCAGAGGATGACTTGACTCATAAGCTAGTGGATATTATTCGAGTAAATCAACGGCTCAAAGAGAGTAAAGAAGCTGGAACACCGCCTTTGATTGTCCAAGATTTGGTAGATTTATTGCAATATCACGTTACAACTTACTTTGACAACGAGGTATCGGGCATTCCCCAGGCCCATCATAGGTCTGGAAGACCATTAAAAACCATAACCCAGAGGCTAAAGGGTAAAGAAGGTCGATTTAGAGGATCCCTATCAGGCAAGCGGGTTGATTTTTCAAGTAGGACCGTAATATCACCAGATCCAAATCTTACTATATCCGACGTGGGTGTACCAAGTGATGTAGCAAAAAAGCTCACAATACCTGAAACTGTCTCTACCTGGAATATTGATAAGCTAAAAAATCTTGTTCTAAATGGGCCCAACAATTATCCTGGAGCTAATTATATTATTCGGCCTGATGGCGTAAAAATAAGGCTGGACTATGTCACGGATCGAGCTGCTATTGCTGATTCAATAATGAATGGCTATACTGTGGAGCGACACTTAATGAATGGAGATGTTGTAATATTTAACCGACAACCTTCTTTGCACAGAATGTCTATTATGGCTCACAATGTAAGAGTACTTCCATATCGTACCTTTAGACTCCATCCGGCAGTATGTCCGCCGTATAACGCAGACTTTGATGGTGATGAGATGAATTTACATGTACCACAAAGCCAGGAGGCAAGGGCTGAAGCGGCCTTGTTAATGCGGGTTCAAGACCAACTGATATCTCCAAGATATGGAGGGCCTATTATTGGGGGTATACGTGATTTTATAACTGGAGCTTTCTTATTGACAAAGGATGAAACAATACTAACTGCTGATGAAATTGCCAATTTTGCGTACTTGGGTGGATATAGTGGACCTTTACCTAAACCTCACTTAGACAAGGACGGAAAAGCATTTTTTACAGGAAAACAGTTATTTTCACTTTTCTTACCCAAGGATTTCAACTTTGTAATTACTTCAAAATGGAATAAAGCCTCAAAATTACAAGGGAAGGATGTAGTCATTAAAAATGGGCAATTGATTTCTGGTGTAATCGATAAAGCTTCAATAGGGGCAGAAGAACCTGATAGCGTACTTCACAGAATTGCAAAAGACTACGGTAACGATGAAGCAAAAAAATTCCTTGATGCGATACTTATTATGTTAAAGACATACATTACTCATAAGGGATTTAGCTATGGGTATTCTGACTTGTGGTTGAGTGATGACACTCGAAAAGAAATTCAAGATGTAATTCAAAAAACTTACAATAAAATCGATGAATTGATAAAACAATATCATGACGGTACATTACCATTAACAAGAGGTTTATCTCCAGAAGAAGCTTTGGAGCTATATGTTGTTAATGAACTCTCAAGAGCAAGAGACAGAGCTGGAAAAATTGCGGACCGATCATTTCCTGATGACAACTCTGGTGTGATCATGGCTTCAACTGGAGCAAGAGGTTCCACTTTGAATATTGGGCAGATGACTGCAGCGTTGGGTCAACAATCAATCCGTGGAAAGAGGATTATCAAAGGATATAGGAACAGAGCATTACCACATTTTAGGCCAGGTGATCAAAACCCTGATTCTAAGGGTTTTGTTAAATCCAATTATAGAGACGGACTCAATCCAATCGAATTTTTCTTCCACGCCATGGGAGGCAGAGAGGGTCTAGTTGATACTGCGGTGCGTACTCAACAATCAGGATACATGCAGCGCAGACTCATAAATGCTTTAGAACATCTCAAAATTGAATATGATTTAACTGTACGTGACCCACATGGAAATATCATTCAATATGTTTATGG
>DATEOO010000005.1:0-9076 GCA_035274085.1 Candidatus Nitrosocosmicus sp. | reverse complement strand
TACAAATCTTGTTATTTATGAAGGTACAAAGTTGGTATTCTTAGACGCCGACGCACCATGGGATACACCCCATCCACATGATTTAAGATTAGTCAACCTTAA
This sequence comes from Candidatus Nitrosocosmicus sp., assembly GCA_035274085.1. GTDB lineage: Archaea > Thermoproteota > Nitrososphaeria > Nitrososphaerales > Nitrososphaeraceae > Nitrosocosmicus. The sequence goes on along the minus strand of DATEOO010000005.1, from coordinate 8,974 downwards.
CAGTCCGGAAAATAGCGGTGATATATCATTTTCAACTGGCACCTTAAATTATACAAATACTTCAGAACCTTTTACACTTCCTGTTGGAAACTATTCAATTACTGATAGTGACTATGAAATAAAAAAAGGAACAATTACTGTGCTTGAAAACAATATAGGAAATATCAATAGCAGTAGTGGTAACAACAAACTAATTGTAGGAGGATTCTATACTCCTACAAATCAAGTCAAAGACACAAAGGATAATGATGGTAACTCTCATCCCGGCTCCTTAGCTTATTATAGACAAGCATTTAATGAAAATGGAATTAAGATATTAAGTGAATACAATTTTACCTATTTTAAATGTGATTATTGTCCAGAAGGATTTTGGCCAGATAACAAAAGCGGAAATCATACTTTAATAATATTTAGTTCTGAACAACCATTGGAGCAGACATTAGAAATATTAAAAAAGTTTGTAAAAGATAATGTTTACATTTGAATCTAATTCCTGTGACGTAGTGATGCACAATGGTATGCATATTGATAGTTTTATCATCATAGGTAAATGATAACCATTAGGATCCAACTTCCAACTTTATGACCCGATTTTTATCTTAAAATCTACCATGTCCGTCGTGATTTTACTATATATTAGAACGTAACAATAGTGATGTAATGATATGAGGAAGTAATAGTTGGAAATAGAATACAATAAGAAAGAGGGCAAAAAAGATATCAAATGGAACTTTTTTAAATATAATGTTGTAAAAGAAAGGCAAAAAGAAATCCGAGTCATCCAATGAAATAGAATCCTAGGGCAATGATTAAATAAACAGCCGTTAGCATCACTCCTTCAAACCAGTTGCTTTTCCCATCATGGGCTATTAAGTTAAGTATGATTGCAGCTAAGAAAAGAGTTACCAATTCATATATTGTAAACTCCAAAGTAAATGGTTGACCTAGAGCAATACCTGCAAAAACTAAGACTGGAACAACAAAAAGTGCAATTTGTGTACCCGAGCCTGCAGCTATACCAATAGACAAATCAATTTTTCCCTTCCTTGCCAATAGTATCGCGCTGCTATGCTCAGCCGCATTTCCTACAATACCTACTATAACGGCACCCACAAACATTTCACCAAACCCTAGCTTTTCACCAGTTTCCTCTACAGAACCAACAAGAACTTCACTTACTACTACCACACCAAGCATACTTAGTCCAAGTATCAAAAATGACTTTTTCTTGCTCCAATGCTTTAGATTGAGAGATGATAAAGTGTTGTTATTTTCATTTTCATTTGAATGTGAAGGAGAAGTAAAAAGATATTTGTGCGTAACAAATGTAAAAATTATACCTGCAATATAAACACCTAATAAAATAATAGCTAATGAGTCACTTAGAAGTTGGATCTGCAATTCTCCGTTTACTGAATGTGGTTGGAATGCAGTTATTACTAGCAGTGTTGGTATTGCCAATCCAATGATAGAAAGAAATATCATTGAGGATTGTAAGCCCGCATTTTCACGATTAAAAGATTGTTCTTTATGACGGAATCCTCCCACAATCATACTTAGACCAAAAATTAGCATAATATTTCCCAAAATAGCACCTATAATAGAAGCTTTAACCAAGTCTATCAAACCTGCGCTTATAGCAATAATACCTATAATGATCTCTGCTGCATTTCCAAAAGTCACATTCAGAAGTGAGCCAACAGTAGATCCATAATGTGATGCTAGGTGTTCAGTAGAGTCCCCGATTAGTTTTGCCAAAGGAATTAGAGAAAGTATAGATACTATGAAAATTAGTGTAGCATTAGAATCAAGTTGATCTAAAAGGAAAGATATTGGAGCAAATATTAAAAGAAGATAAAGTATGGAGGATTTGTTTAATTTTGCCATATTTATATAACTAATATTCTTTATCTTTATACAAGATAAAAGTTAGTAGATTATGATATTAAATTAATTTAAGACTATCTTGCTAAAGAAGTTAAGTTTAATTTGTCATACCAACCCAAAAAGTTAATGAACAAAAATCTATAAAATATGAATTAGGCTAAATAACACGTAGCCAAGCTCACTGGACTATTGTTTTCTATGATTTTATATAAAAATGACTAAACTTGGATTATAAGTAGAAATTTATTTAATAAACAGGTCCAGGTCCAGGTACCTCCTGGCGTCGAAGCCTATCGGACCCATTAATCAGATGGGTTCAAATTTGTGCACGTATGGTGGACTAAAAACTTAGATGTTAAGATAAATCATAACTACTATATATAGCAAAAAGAAGACCCAAGACTTTATTAATATTCTTCAATGTTGTATAGTTTTGATTATGACATATAATACTAGGTCATTTCCAGACTGGGAAACTCTATACAAAAACCAAGAAGTAAAATCCATGCCCTGGTATAGTGAATCTCTTGATCCTGATTTAGAATTAGAACTAGATAAAATGAATATTAAAAAGGGCTCCTTTCTTGATCTTGGGACTGGACCTGGGACACAAGCAATAAAACTTTATGAAAGAGGTTTTGATGTTACTGCATCTGATCTCTCACCTACATCAATCCATAAAGCATCAGTTCGTTATAATGACCACATTAACAATAAAATCAATTTTATAGTCGATGATATTCTAAACTCTCATTTGAGTAGTAACGAATTTGACTTTATTTTTGACAGAGGATGCTTTCATGTAATTTCACCAGAAAAAAGATCAAAGTATACAGAGGAAGTAAATCGAATTTTAAAACAAGGAGGACTATTATTCTTGAAATGCTTTAGCGATAAGGAACCAAATAGAGATACGGGACCTTACAGATTTTCACATGATATGCTAAAAATCATGTTTGAAAACTGTGGATTTAAAGTACAAAGCATTACAGAAACCGTTTATCAGGGCACACTAAACCCATTACCCAAAGCACTTTTTGTAGTAATTTCAAAGTAATAGATTCAAATTTTGGATTCAAATTTGCCATATATCAATCATCTTGATCTAAAATTTTTAAATTACTAACTTGAGTCTAGAACAGACTCAGTAAAGCTAAAAAAACAATGACCATTTTATCATTGATAAAACTAATCTAATTTTTGTTATAAAGTATTGTTTATGTCTTGCTTTTATTTGGTTTTTAACTGCAGCTACATTTGGACAAAACTCTCCCTTAAGTAAAACTTGTTCTAAATCCTTGTATGAATTATCGATTAATTATCCCCGTCAATGGGCTAGTAATTGATTCTGATTTTAAGACCGGCGACTTATATATAGCATAGCTGAAATAAAGGTTTAGGAAAGTTCTCTTTTATCAGCCTATGTATCTCCATGTCTTTATTTACGTTCCTAAAATCGTAATCTATTCGTCTCTTTCATCCGACCCTTCGTCTGGGGAATCGTCTGAGGTAGAGGTAGATGCATCTGGTCCATTTACTATTACTTTGCCAACCATAGTGGGATGATAAATGCAATAATAATCGAATTCTCCAGGGTCATTAAAGGTCAAACTATAGTCTTGATTAGGTATTATAGCATCCGAATCAAAAAGGCTTCCTTCATCCAGATCTCCATCTTGTCCTGATGTAACAGTATGTGATATGGTATCTCCGTTATACCAAGTAACAGTCTGACCTGTCTTTACTTCAATTGGTTCTGGTGAATATGAATCATCTCCATCTATTCCTAAAATAACTGCAGAAACGGATTGATTTGTCAAGGTAGTATTTTGTAGGGTCATGTTAGGTTGATTCTTTGGAATAATGCTGTCAGATATCGGTAATATTTTATATATAGAGCCAGAATAAGTTGAAACATATAGGTAGCCATCTGGACCGACCTGAATATCAGTTATTCCTCCAAAACCCTGTCCAAATATTAATGGTTGATTCTCTTTAGGGTCATTTATTTCATTATCGTCTAACGAATCAATATCACCAACAAAAGTATCGTTGATGAAAATGCTATCTCGATCTTCATTAAGAGTAAATCGGTATAGAAGACCATTATTAATGTCTCCAACAAACATATTATTTTGATATTCTTTACCCAGTTTGTCTGAATTCAGAAACTTTAGTGCAGTTATGCCTATTGTCGTATCCCAAACAAACTTTGGATCTGCATATTCACTAATTCCAAAATCTGTCAAATTAACTTCAGATGCCCCATTTTCAAGTAAGTCATCATCCTCATATCCTTGAATTTGTTCCCAGCCGCTGTTAAATCCCGGAAATACTAAATTTATTTCATCACCGGTGTCAGGTCCGTTTTCAGTATCCCAAAGATTACCAGTTAAAGGATCAAAATCCATACCAAAACTATTTCTGATCCCCATTGCATAATAAACATTCAGAGGTAATCCATCACCAAAAATAGGATTATCTGGGTCCACTATTCCACCGTCTTGACTAATTCTAAGTACTCCTCCAAGTCCATTTGGAGCTGGACCATCAATCACATTTTGTGCCTGAGTTTCGTGAGCACCCACTTCTCCAACTATCAAGTATACATTATCATCAGGACCAATTCGGATTTTACCACCATTGTGCTCGGCCCTACCATTTATTGGAATTGCGGTTAAGTCCAATAACAAAACTGGGTTTATTAATCTGCCATCAACAAATTCGTAGCGATAAAGCCTATTTCCTAATGGATCGACAAGATTATTTGCATCACTTTCATCTACTCCATCTCCAGATTCGGTATAATAAAGAAAAACATATGTTTTTCCTTCTGCTATATTCTTGGAAACAGCTATTCCGAGTAATCCTCGCTCAATTAGTGATGCTACCGGGACATCCAAAACTGGCTGCGGCATCAGCAGTCCATCCAAAATCCTCATTACCTTACCGGTAGTTTTTTCTGTAACCAAGATGTCATTAGGGCCTAGAAATGCCATGCTTGTTGGAATATCCAAGTTATCTGTCACTTTTTCAACTGTAAGCTTATCGTCATTTACTGTAGGCCCATATGGTGACTGACGAGCTTTAGCGTAGGCACCATAAGAGAGTTGAATTGTAGAGCAAAAAGAGGATGAAATTAACAAAAATACAAAAAAGCTAGATACTGCAACTGCTTGTATATTTTGAGTTTTGTACACCAATTACTAGTAGTAATTTCAAAGTTATTGATTATGGATAACTATACTATAAGATATGTAATATTCTTTTTTTTAAGTAGATTTGTTTATCCCCAGCACTCTACTAAAAAAATATATTGACCTGTGAAAACACATCGTTAAAACTAGATTCTTATATTACCGCAATATTTTTTTCTAACCTTTTGTCTTGGCGGTGATTATTAACGTTGATAATATATCAACTTGCAGATTGAATTAATTATTACTTATAGTAATTACATTTTACGTAGGCAAAATTCGTTGTTTTTGACTTTTTAGAATCTAATAGAAAGGACGGATATTGTTCTAAAGTTCACCGGTAGCCGTTCTATCAGACATAAGAATTTGTAATAAAATGACTAAAGTTTAAAAAATAAGATTTTGGCCCACTGATAATAATCACAACCATAACTTAGATACCTTTCAAAGTTTATGAGCGGTGTTTCAACATGACTATTTTGAATATTAGAATATGACTGATATCCTTTTTGCAATCAAATAGTTAATTTTGTAAACTCTTACAATTAATCAGAAATAAAAAAAGAAATCAAAGATTTGACAAATTAGGTTTAGTCTGAAATACTGATTCTTATTTTATGTCTTCAATATGTCTTCAACATATTGGAGTTGTTTCATCACTTCACTCCTGTGGTGTGAATGGATCAACCACCTCGACTACGCCCATCATACCAGTATCCTCATGTGGAAGAATGTGGCAGTGGAAGAAAAATTTTCCAACAAAATCTGTGAATGGGATGCGAACCACAACTTCACCACCCTGTGGAATGACCACCATATCCTGCAAACTATGTGCATTATAAGGTTGACCGTTTACTGACATTACTTGGAAGTCGTTGACGTGAATGTGGAATGTATGATCTTCGTTATCAGTATTTTTAAGTGTCCACTCCTCTACATCTCCTAGATTCACGGTATAGTCGACCCGGCTATGATTGAATACTTTGCCGTTGATCTGGTTAGTTCCCACGTCGCCAAATCGGTTTGCGGTATTGTTGTCTGGTGAGCCATCAAAGACTAGTGTACGATTAACCGCGATCTGTGCATCCCCTAGGTCTTGCCTTGGTACTAAACTCGAGGGAGAGACTTCTGATGTTTGAGATCCTTCTTTGCCTTGCACATTTACCGTTGCTAGATTTATCTCTGAGGTCGGAGAGAATCCAGAGCGGTTATATGGGAGTGATTTAAGAGGATAAGTTCCATTCTCTCCACCAGTAACTAATACATCAAATCTCTTTCCAGCAGGAAGTAAAAGGCTTTTTGCATCCCAAACTTCCCAGACAGGGTTACCATCTTCTGCAATTACCTTGAAGATGTGACCGGGTAATGTTACATTGTAATAGGTTGCGGGATCAATATTTGCAAGTTTCCAAAGTTGAGTCTCCCCTGATGAAATATTTAAGGTAGAATTAGTTTGACCATTGACCGTAAAATAATCTGCCCATTTGTAGATTGGATTAATTGAAGTTCCATTTAAGCTCCATGGAAAAGCCTTCAAAGCCACCGTCTGCTCAGTAATATTGTGCAAAGAACTAGGTAGCAAGTCTTTCAAACTTTCGATCTCGATCAAACCTGACATTCCACCACCTACTTGAGTTGTAGCCAGACCATGGATGTGAGGATGGTACCAGAAAGTTCCTGTTGGATGATTGATCGGGATATCTAGCACGTACCTCGCTGTTTGTCCGGTTTCGACTACTCGAAAGACATTGTCTGAGCTACCTACCGGCGACACATGGAAACCATGATAATGTATGTTAGTTTCATCTATATTGTTAACAAGATTTACTATCAGTCGTTCTCCGGGTTTGATGTGTAGTGTTGGTGCCATGATCGACCCATTATACACCAAAGCTGTGACTGATTGGTTTCCAATCATACCTTGCTTCTGTTCAACAATAAGTGAAACCTCTAAGATTCCTTGCTTATTGCTGTACAAGTCAGAAGGCTTGGAGAAATTCATCCCCTTAAAAGATGGCAGTTCTTCCTGACCAAGAGCAACTTGACTAACAAGAATTGTAAATGCAACCAATGACACATACATTCCCACAAATAGGTACGTCGAGTCATAATGAAATAGTTTCTTCTCTCTAATTTTCATTATTTTAGCTATTGTTAGATTTAGATGTATTTGAACTTTATGAGGAGTTGATTGAGTCTCATTATAAATCCATGTTTTGAGGAGGCGTCCCTTATTTCATCATCGATCTTAAGAAACAATCGTCTCTAGAATAGATCTTCAAAGTTTGTATTTGTAAATTTCAGGAGTATCATTAAGAATCAATTCATCTTTCCAAATGTCCTTTTGTTTAATAGGACTAAACCAATTAACTATATGAAACTAATGGATTCAAGATCAAATTTGAGATCTGGATTGATTACCATAATGTGATATCGTTTATGATTATTAGAAATATATTTGACTATGAGGTTGCGACTAAAACAAATTAAATTTGGACACTTTTATTAAAAAAATCTTTTAAAGGATAAACCAAAACATAAAGGTTACACCGGGAAATTATTATGAAAAATTAACTTTCCGTGTGAAAACTATAAATTGAATCATATAATAATATGGTTAAACCAGTGTGTTGATAGTCATAATAAAGGTTAAAAGTCATCGAACTGTGAGAATCAAAATTAGGGGATAATTCTTTATCAATTATAGATTGTATGGAAAATTAGAAAAAAGAAGATGCGTTGTATTTACTGTATTTATGCTGCTAGTTTATTATTCTACTGTCAATTTCCCTGCAGGTTGGATATCAGTTACACATACTGCCTCAATAGCATTTTGAGCATTAAAATGTGGTTGCAATTTGAACGTTACTACTTTATCTACTGAATTACCTTGCTCAAATGTCAAAGAATTGTTATTTAAGCTATGAGTAGCATTAAATATTTGAGGCACATCTAATATTTGTAGATTCATATTATCTATTGATACATTTCCTGGCGATTGGAACGTTAACTCTTCTACTTGAGGGTTACTACCACATTTGCTGTTAGTACTATTATTGACTGTTAATTTTACAAAATGGTTATGCCAAGATGGGTCACTAGCATTCAACTGTCTTTCACTGTCTAAGACACCACCATGAGTTATGGAAACGACTATTGACTCGAATCCTTTATCGGAAATTATTGCAATACCCAATGCACCTTTCGAGCCATCTAATGATATTTCATTTTGTGACGTCATATTTGCATTTAAACCATTATTTGTCTTTTTTATATTCGCGTCTAAAAGAGTAAAATTTCCAGTCTTTGCAAACACCAAACTCAATTCTGATGCCTGTAAAGATACGCCCATAATCATTATTAAGGCTAATCCAAATACAAATGTCATTCTTTTATAATACATGTAAATTATATCAAAAATTTACAGATTTATTAACTTAATACTGATTCTCCGATAAAGTTCTACATATTGAGAATAAACGTCGTGTTTTTTAATGTAGTATTTCATTCCTAAAAGCTCACAATAATATTAGCCACCAGTATAGCAGAAACATTGGATGAATATACTGGTACAACTCTTTGATTTACCCTTAAAAGGAAAGAGATGATCGTAGTTGTATTAGTATAGCATTCACAACAGCTACCTATTTCTTATTCAGATTCGTTATTATGAATTGGTTTTGAAAGCAACCTTATTGTTTCTTTCAAAGGTCCCTTTACTTCTTTAACATTTTGCGTATATAACGTCATCTCTCCATCTCTTTTAGTACAATAGATATTAACTTGCCATTTTTCGTTATTAGTTGTTGGAAAATCAGAACGAAAATGCGCCCCCCTGCTTTCTTCGCGCATTAAAGCACTTCGTATTATTGCCTCACACACGAACAGAG
>DATEOO010000004.1:0-6543 GCA_035274085.1 Candidatus Nitrosocosmicus sp. | reverse complement strand
GAAGGTATTGAGGGTAGTAATGCAGCCATTTTTGGAAATGATACCAACATAAGCAATGCAAATATTACTGCAGCTGACGCTGGAACAGTAAACAAACAAGAAGATTGTCTGCGATTATCGAATCAATCTGCCGTTAAATGTCCATAATTTCCTTTTTTTATTTTTGAAATATTCAATAATCTTTTCATAAATAAGAAAAAAATTATACTTCACTTTTTAGAGTGTTTTATAAATTGATAGCAAGGTCTTTAATCAAATAATCATTTTCCAGTACAGCTACGTTTAGTATTCTTAGATTTTCATACATCTACTAAGAAATGAGGAATGTATGTTCAGAATTTATTCATGGAATTTATATAATACAGCTCAAAAGGGCCGTCTATCCTAATTTCACTCCTTCTGTCCATCTTATCAGAAGCCCCATACATTTTTATATCGTCAAAGAATCGAGTCAAATCTTTCTTTCGTGCTTTACTAAAAAGTTGTGAAAAGTAGAATTCTTTCATTATATAAAATGTTCGTAACTCTAATGTGGCGTTTTCTACCCTGCATTGTAACAGTCAACGGTCTTGAGAATGATTCTGCCATATCTGTATCTTAAAAACACATAACAGTGAGCTAATAGAACATGTTATCACTAAATAGCTAGTGATCATTATTGAACATAGTTCTGTAAAAAAGATTTATCCATTAAACTGTCAATATAGATAAAAGTATGTAAATTTTCCACAATAGAGTCCGATAAATTATAAACTTTTTATGCTAGTATGATTTTACTTAATAATTATGCAGAAAACTAAGACTATAACATTCGATCCATACAAAAACGGAGTAGACAATCTTGTAGTCCAGCTTTATACTTTGTGCACGTCATATCCAAATAAAGAATCATGGACATTAGATGAAATTTATGAAACTCGGTATCAAAGCACCAATCAGGACAAGTCAAAAACAATGGAAATTCTAAAAAATAACCTAAAATGGCTAAAATCAAAAGAGGCTGTAGAGTATCCAAACAATAATTCGATTAAACTGGTAAAATATAGATTAAGCAGTATAATAGACGGGGTATGAAGTTTGGAAAAATATCTTTTTTTTATTTTTTAAATGAAACTTTCAAAATTTTGAAGTTAATTACACTTGCGACAGTAAGGGCAACCATAGAAAGAGTCGTTACAAAAAAGAAGATATATTCCTAATTTGCTATTACTCTATGGTTTCCTATTCATTTTCAATATACTATTATACTTATCTTGCAAACTATAGATCTAGGTTACCGTTTTTTAAAGAAAATGATATCTGAAAGATTGAAAAATAAATCAGATTATAATTCCAATATTTTGTGCACTCAATATCTATTGGTATTGGAATTTACTTGGTCCTTGTAGGTAATGTATTTACAGTTCTTATTGACACGGTTTCTTATTATAGATGTCTATGTATTTTATTCTAACTATACAAAAAACAAGAATTTCCAATTGCTCAAAGTAAGACTAATTATCATGCATTAACTAAAGTCTAATGATACGCAGCGAAGTACCACTGAGAGGATTAAAATAGGGTGGTGAATTTCTATTAGTGTATTTGTCAAATATCGATATGATCATTGATAACAAGTTATCACCAGTTATGACATTTTGTCCAGCTATTCTACATATTCAGTTCATCTTTCAACATCTTCTATTCCATAACTATTCACCTGGCCTTAATATTGCTAGATACTACTTACAGACTTTTATGTAAACATGCTTATGAAGTTATTATTGTGACGTTGTGAAAATAGTTCTTAATCTGCTGATATGAGTGGTAATCAAAATATAGGTTTTGATTTTAGGTGACTAAACGTTCTTCGCCTTAAGTATTTGTTTATCACTATATGCTTTATCAATAATCATGTTGTACATTAAGAGATCATTACTGTATTATTTTCAGATATGGTTCGTAGTATCTGATACAATTCATGACAAGAGTCTATCATCATTTATAAGAACATCGTATGAATTACCTTGCTTTTTACTTTTTATTCTGGAGTATAAATATGCAGGCTTGGCTTGTTGTAGCAATGAAAAAGTACTGTTAAATTGGGCAAATATAAAAAATAGCCATGCAAACGAGTTAAATGATTATTGCTATAGACGCACCTGGTAGAAATAAAATGACTCATTAAGGGCGTTAACCAACGATATTCTATGATGAAGATTAAATCGATATTAGTGCCTAGATTGTCCGAGTTTCAATTTTGAATAAACTATCAAGGTCTAAATCAAATTGAAAACTCATCTTATATCTGCAATTTCTGTCTTATCCAATAAATATTGTTCATATTCAAATCGAGAGAAAGATGTCTTATTTCAATATCAAACTCAATTGAATGTTTATATAATTATGAATCGTTATCAATATTGTGATATTATAGATAATGAATATCATTGAAAATGAAATACCATACCTGGTAGAGGCAAGAACCTGCGGGTGTAATGAAAGGGGGAAAAGTGTTTCATATCATTTCATTGAATCTTCTCATGCCTTGTGTATGGACAAATTCGAATTGATCTCCGGCCAGATCCAAGCGTGTGAAAGGTTATTAAAATTAGCCAAAGAAGATGGTGAGATTATTTTACTAAGAGACGAAATATCTAAATTGAAATTGGCTTTAGAAATAATACAACATGAATAGTTAATATTGTAAATGATAATTCCAAAAATAAATTCTGGTTGATTACTTTTTTTTGTCTATGTGTCCTTTTCTTCTCTAAATCTATATGAGGCGATAAACATTAAACCTTCTCAAATGATATTATCATTTGGAATTTTTGTATTTCATTTTAACTATGAATCCAGATTTTTCTTCCTTCTTAAACACTCCATTTTTAATTGAATATTGCCTTTAATATGACCAAGTAGAGACTGACTATTTGGTGAACTATTGCAAAAAATATGGTCATGAAAGTTCTAATTTATATGTTTGAAAAGCATATATTTATCATGACTGACATCAGATGTAAGATTATCCCCGAACCGCATCGCGATCGGAAGGCTGTATTTAGACAATCCACTTTAAAGACTCCTTATATTGATGGAGATGAGTATGAAGATGTTCAATCTATAAAGATGTCTTATCTCTGTGGTAATTGCGACTTTATTCTAGCAAAAAATATTCATTCAGATCAGATTGTCCAACTTTTAAGTACAGGTAGTAAAGGATTAGATATCGTATTACAGTGTCCAGAATGTAAAGAATTCAATGAATTGAATTCAGATATACACCCATCTTAAATTGTTTATATATTATCTATGCTGAGAAAATTCAGGTTTTAGGCTTTTCATTACGTCATTCTGTTTCTTGAGTATCAGTTATTTCATCTAATGATAGTATGGGTCTATCTGGTCTAAATATTAATTGTCTATTTGTTGTCTAATATTTAAACTGCTTAATGCCAAAATTAATAGAATAGCCTACATTATAGCATAAAACTTTCACTGATTTTCAAGCTATTTTAAGACTACACTAATACAAACTGTTAAACAAGTGTCAATCAGTCTTAATGCTTATTATTGAATTGATTTTCTTCCGTATCTATCGCTGGATATCTTAATGAGAATGTAGGTTAGGCCCTCAACTATCTACTAATTATATTAAAAACTTTGAATAATTAAATTAGTGGATACCAGGTGTAGAGTGGTATTATTTAAATATAAGTAATCAAATTTTATATTGAAAAATATAGATACCTTTAATACCTTTTCTGATTAAAAAAGGCTGGAAAGGAAAGATAAAACAAGATTGTCTGGAAAGTCCCAATTAGTTGACAATGATCATGCCATGTCTACACTTGACTTTGGCACCATGGAGTTTATGAAATGGTTAATGGAGATGGAGACAGGATCAAAAGAGTGTCAAATAATAGTTAAAGATTTTTTTGAAAACAAATACGTGATTTTATTTGACAAAAATATTTCTAGTTCGGTTATAGTTTGTTACAGAGAAAGTATGCCCTGGTGTATTACATGTGATACGGATGACTGTGGTCATGTAGGATTCGCGATATGCCTTAAACAGCACTATGATAGAAACGATCAAATTATTTGCTGATTAAATATTATTTTTAAGGAGTATCCGTTTTGTTTTATGTGTTCAATGGTGTAGATTCATTGCTCTTTTGCCGATCTTTTCTATATCTCTCTGTAAATTTCCAACCATATTTAATAACATAGGGTGAAATGAACGTGGTGATAATAGTCATGGTTCCTACCATTGGTAATATGAAGGAACTTGCAGCACCAACATCTATTCCGCCCTTTGCTACTACTAATGCGATTTCTCCTCCAGATGAAGATAATCCTACGGCAGCACGTGTTGAAGACAGCTTACTCACGCCTTGTATTCTAGACGAAAGGTAGACTGTTAAGAATTTTGCGGCTATTGAAACCCCTATTAGGACTAGTGCTGGGATAATAAACAGTGGAATGAGTTTAAAGTCCATCAATGCTCCAACAGATACGAAGAATAATGCCGCAAAAATATCTTTGACCGGAGTAGCCAAAACGCTAGTTACAGCATGTGATCTTGATTCTGCAATTAGGACACCTGCAAAAAATGCCCCTGCTGCTACTGATATTCCTAACTGAAAAGATAAAAATGCAAATCCAAAAGCAACGCCGACGGCTGCAACGATCAAAACATCATGCTGATTGGTTCTTGCAACTACGTCTATTAATTTTGGAACTATCTTTGATCCTACAACAAGTACCCCGGCAATAAATCCAATAGTAATTGCTATTGAGGTAATGACTTCGTTGATAGAAATATCTCCGCTTACTCCAGCAGATTGGAATATAGCTAACAAAGAGATAACTAAGATATCTTCTATGATTGCGGTGCCTAGTATCAAAGTGGCTGCTTCATCTTTCATCATATTGAGTTCTCCTAAAACTCTCATCACGATAACTGTACTTGTTACTGATATTGCTAAGGCTATAAACAAACTATTATAGAATCCAAGCCCCATTGCTTGAGCTGTAAAGAATCCTATAGCTAGTGTTCCAAAGGCCTCGCTTGTAGCTATGATGATGGCTTTTCTGCCTATCCTTTTTAGTTTCTGTATGGGAAATTCCATGCCTACTGAAAAGAGTAACAATATTACACCCATTTCAGCAAATAAATTAAGGACATCTAAATTATGAATTAGGCTAAAAGGTGGAGTATAAGGACCGATGATAATGCCCGCAACAATAAAACCAATTACTACTGGTTGTTTTAGTCTGTAAAAAATCAAAGTCATTACAGAGGCAATTATCATTATAACTGCAAAATCTTGTAAAATTTGTTCAATCGGTATTTCCACAATAGAAAGTTGTGGTTTACGTTATTTAAATAATGGCGCCAAGTATAAATTTGGCCAATTTAACAATTCTAATTCTTAAATGTATTATAATATCAATACCAAACAACTGATTTCATATTTTTGTTTTTTCAAACAAAGTAAATCCTAAACAAGATCGTTATCTACTTAAGAAAACATGTTAAATAAAAAAATCGCGCATGCTCCACATACGATATAATGAATTAATACAAAATAATACAATGAGGATCCTTTGACCATCAATCAACAATAGCGTTGGAGCACGATTCATTCCTCTTATCATTATCATTTTTGACAAATTTATCAACATCTTAACTTTACCATTAAATTCTAGAACATTAGGGAAAAAAGCTAGAGTTAAAATTAATCCATATTAATACATTCTGAGCAAAGTTTCCTCTTTCTAAAGTGAAAAAGATTGAATTGTGATGCTGTAATCATTTTTTTTAGATGCTAAAAAATTTGGATCAATATAAACGAAATTGTTTTGGATTATATCTTGATATTTATTTCCTATTCCAGACTCGCTGCCAGCATATACAATCTCTTATCTATGAAATCCTTCGTAATCATTGTAGGTGATTCTATTTTTAAATCCCGTGGTAGAATTTTGTTTATTTTGATAAATAATTTAATTTTATCATTTGTATTTTCCTCATAAATACATTTCATGATCATGCGTTTAACCGTATTTATATTAATCATATTATACTAACGATAACAATGTTTATATTCATATCTATTACTTTGGGTTGGATACATCTTTAATTCTTTAAATTAAGTTATGCTTATAAATAATCAGATTGGAAGTTGTTAATTGTTCTTCATTAGGTGAGATTAGGAAAAATATTGATTCAATAGACATTGAAATTGTTTCTTTATTAGTTAAACGGGGTAAGTATGTACAGCAAGCCGCGAAATTCAAGATTGATTATTCCAGTATAGAGGATAAAAAAAGGATAGATGACATTATTGACAAAGTTACAAGCTATTCACGAGAATTGAAATTTGATCCTACTGTAATAGAGAAAATATACTCGTATCTGATCGAGGTTTATATTCAATTTGAAAAGAAAAAGTTTTTGAATCCTTGAAATTTTTACAATCTATTCTTTGATATAAATCTAGTCCATTTAGTTCATCGTTCAAATTTTGTTCAATTTTATATGCCAGAGAATAG
>DATEOO010000003.1:0-3779 GCA_035274085.1 Candidatus Nitrosocosmicus sp. | reverse complement strand
TTATTTTATTTTATTATATTGAAAAAAGTGTCTCTTTGTACAGGGTTTCGCCTGATTTCTCGGATAAGAAAGTTCAGCTCGTTAATAGAAATTTGGTTTGGTTTACCTGCGGCCTTAAAAATTTCCTCTGAAAAAGCTGTTCCTACCAAGTCGTTACCTCCATAGCATAATGCCACTTGAGCTAATTTTTTACCTAAAGCTATCCAATACACTGAGACATTTTTGAGTACCCTTCCAAGCAAAAGCCTTGATATAGCTATTATTCTGAGATCATAAATTGCCGGGCTTTCAGATGCTAGGGTGTGCTCTTTTTCCAGCTGAGTATTTTCAAGGCTAAATTTTAACGGAATAAAGGTTGTAAAGCCACCAGTTTTTTTATTTAACTCCCTTAATTTTATAATATGGTCAACAATGTCCTCTGGTGATTCAATATGCCCAAAAAGCATCGTGCAATTACCTCTCAAACCAATTTTATGAGCCTGATAGGCTGTATCTAGCCACTGTTCCCCGGAACATTTGCCTAATACTATTTTATCTCGAGTATGCTTACTAAATATCTCTGCACCACCCCCTGGCAAAGCATCCAGGCCGGCATGCTTTAGTCTTTCCAACACTTCTTTGACTGAATTTTTAGTTACCCTGGATATAAAAAAAATCTCAGCTGGAGTTAGAGCCTTGATTATTACCTTTGGAAAGCGACTCTTTATTGTTTTAAACATGTCTTCATAATATTCCATTCCTAACTTTGGGTTGAATCCGCCTACGATATGAAGCTCGGTTGCACCCAGGTTATTCAAGGCAAACTCAGCCCTTTTTACAATTTGTTCATTTGATAGCGTGTATGCATCATCATCTTTCTCCTTTCTATAAAAAGCACATAGCTGACAACTTGCAGCACAAATATTGGTGTAATTAAGGTAGTATGAAGACACAAAACTAACGTTATTTCCACGAATTTCTTTTCTCAGTTGATTCGCGGCATTTCCTAGTAAAAAAAGATTCTCATTCTTGAGTAAATCGACTCCTTCATTAAATGTTAACTCATCTCCTGACATTACCTTCTCTAAGGCAGCAGTAGGTCTCACCAGAGTATTAGACAACATTGACCATACCACTTAAAAAAATATAAGTGCTTTTAAATCCTGTAGGGATATCCAAAATCAAAGAATAAATTATACCAAGATTAAGATTAAACATTCATTGGAAAATACCCAGGTTTATCATGATATTTTTAAAAACTCTGAAGTTGAAGATACAATAAATAGGATTCTAGAGAATCATGAAATTAAATTAAACGACGTTGTTTACTTGTTAGAATCACAAGAAATTCAACGTCTCGGGTTAATAGGTAATACTATTAGAGAAGATATGTTTGGCAAAAATGTCACTTTTATTAATAATATCATATTAAATTATACAAATGTTTGCGTTACATATTGCAAGTTTTGTGCTTTTTACAGGCCTCCCGGGCATGAGGAGTCATATACCGTATCAAAGGAAGATATTTTAGAAAGGGTCACTTTTGCAAAAGCTAATTACGATATAAAACAAGTCCTCTTTCAAGGAGGCCATAACCCAAAATTAAATACCGAATATTTTGAAGATATATTTAGGACACTCAAAACAAAATGTCCCGATGTTGCAATTCATGGATTATCTGCTTCGGAAGTGGATATGATAGCAAGAGTGGATAGGACCTCTCCGCTCGAGGTTTTGGAGCGATTGCAAAAAGCCGGACTTGAATCGTTACCTGGAGCAGGCGCAGAAATTCTTGTTGATGAAGTTAAAGATGTTATTAGTCCTCTAAAAATTTCTAGCCAAACTTGGTTAGACATCATGGAAAAAGCTCATAGCATCGGCATGAAATCTTCTGCCACTATGATGTATGGAACGATAGAATCCGTAGAACAGAGAGCTCGTCATATCTTAAAGATTGCAGATCTACAAAGAAAAACCAATGGGTTTATGGCGTTTATTCCATGGAGTTTTGAACCCAATAAAACAGAAATTCAAGGATCAGGGCTGGTACAACACCCTATGGGCGGTTTTGAATTATTAAAGATGATTTCAGTGTCAAGGATTGTTCTAAAGGGCCTCATAGATCATCTTCAGTCATCATGGCTTACAAATGGGATTGGAATGGCGCAACTGGCAATATACCATGGATCTGATGACTTTGGAGGAACTCTCATTGGAGAGGAAGTGGTAAGTGCTACGGGCGCAAGATCTACAGAATTACAGTCAAAAAATATTATTACTGCTATTAAGGCCATGGGATACAAACCGGCAGAAAGAAACAATTCATATGATATAGTAAAACAGTATTAAAAATTATAATCACTTGCACTTTTCCAAAGCAAATCGGTGGTTAGAATTTTAGTGACGACCTACAAATTCCTTTATAAATAGATTTATAAATGTACCTTCACAAACTTTACAATTGTGCCAGTTGGAATAGACGACATGGCGATCTACGTTCCGAAACTTTACATAGATTACAAAGACTTTGCTGAAGCAAGAGGAATAGATCCTCAAAAACTAGAATATGGGATAGGAATAAAAAAGATGGCCTTGGCCGACGCTAATCAAGATCCAGCAAGCATGGCTGCAAATGCTTGCATGAGATTAATGAAAAATAATGATCTTAATCCTCAGGATATCGGAAGAATTTATGTGGCTACCGAATCGGGACTGGACGAATCAAAAGCAATGAATTCCTTTGTGATTGGAATGTTAGAACAGGTATATGGAGAAAGTTCCCTTGAGCACGCAGGTGGAATAGAATGCAAGTTTGCATGTGTTAGTGGCTCGTACGCTTTATATGATAACACCAACTGGATCCGTGCTGGAGAAAGTAACGATAAAGCAGCCATAGTAATTGTTAGTGATATTGCAAAATATGAC
The DNA here is from genome assembly GCA_035274085.1 of Candidatus Nitrosocosmicus sp. Lineage (GTDB taxonomy): Archaea > Thermoproteota > Nitrososphaeria > Nitrososphaerales > Nitrososphaeraceae > Nitrosocosmicus. The sequence continues at coordinate 875 of DATEOO010000003.1, read as the reverse complement.
ATTGGTTCTGCTGGTGAATATACCCAAGGTGCCGGAGCAGTAGCATTACTCATAAAGGAAGATCCTAGATTATTATCATTTGATGAGAAAGTTACTTCAACCATAATAAAAAATGAATATGATTTTTATCGACCTTTTGGAAAAGAAACCCCACTAGTAAATGGCTTATACTCAAATTTGCTCTATCTGATTCAAGTGAGGAAGGCCCTTGAAACTTATAAGGAAAAGGCAATAAAGTCTGGAATAATTAAGCTTGGAAACGATGAATCTATCATAGACCATATCGATTACATCAGCGTCCATTTACCATATAGAAGAATGGGTGAAAAGGCACTGGCCTATTTGTTAAGACATGAATGGAGACATCTAACCAGATGGGCAAGTATTATTTCAGAAATAGGAACAGATGAGCCTATTCCAAAGGACCCGAGAGGTACTATTGAATCAGTCTTAGCAGACACCGATTTTATGAAGGCAGATGAAAAATTTAGAAGAGAGTTTATGAAAACAAAACACTATAAAGAGATTTTTGACAGCAAGATGTTATCATCTTTGCAGGCGTCAGCTGTTATTGGTAACCTATACACTGCTTCTATGTATATGGGCCTAAGAAGCCTCTTAGAATTTGAGTACTTGAAGGGTGTAGATTTATTTAACAAGCGAATAGGTTTTGGTTCTTACGGTAGTGGCTGTAGTGCGATGGTGTTTTCTGGAGTTATCCAAGAAAACTATATAGAACTTGTAAAGCGTATGGATTTAGAAAAGGATATAGGTCAAAGAACAAAAATTTCAATTCAGGATTATGAAAAATTACACAAAAATACTCGCAAATATAATGAGGCCTTTTTAGATGCAGAGGATGAATTTATTCTCAT
>DATEOO010000002.1:0-3661 GCA_035274085.1 Candidatus Nitrosocosmicus sp. | reverse complement strand
TAGAAGTACTAGAACCAAGAGATGGAATAGGAGGTCATTGTCTTCCCAAAGATACAAAGATGTTCATTAATTCATCTAAAACAATAAGAAGCAAGATACTTCAAGCAGCCATGGAAATTGATGAGGAATATAGAGAATATAGAAGTAAACTAGAGAATACAGAAGTTAAAATTCCCGCCATATAATCCAATAGCATTATTGCCATTTTTTTTACTAAACTAGGATATCTTTCCATGAAAAACATAAAACCAAATGCCAGCGAAAAGATTCACCAATCCACGTGGGTAACATTGGCAATATTGGGATCGACAATTTTGATCACAATGTATGGGGAAACCATGCTTTTACCCGCTATTAGTGACATAATTAGTGACTTTCATATTTCATACAGTACATCGTCATGGATACTGACGGCCTATTTAATTTCAGGAGCAGTCATGACGCCTATTGCAGGAAAATTATCAGACATTTACGGTAGGAAGAAAATGGTGCTTGTGATTTTTATTATTTATATTATAGGGATCGCCATTGGCGGTTTGTCGACTAATATTTACACATTAGTTTTGGCAAGAATCATTCAAGGGATAGGCATTTCGATGTTTCCTATAGCATTTGGTATCATAAGAGATCAATTTCCAATGTCTAAGATTGCAATTGGAATTGGAATTTTCAGTTCAATGTTTGCGGCAGGATCAGTAGTTGGGATGGCTATAGGTGGGACAATAGTCCAAAATTTTGGCTGGCAAGCTACGTTTTTCACTATAATACCTGTGGCAGTTATACTTTGGATTATCATAAAGAAGCGAATAAAAGAAGATGTCACTTTAAATATCAACGACGATAGTGAACAAAATTTAGATTTCAACCTACCGAAAAAGGAAACTGTCCCAATAGATCAACGTAACCTTAGTGATAAAAAACCCAGACATCATATCGATATTAAGGGAGCAATATCACTAGCTTTATCAATTTCAAGTTTCTTATTAACTTTAACATATTTTGCTAACATAAATAGCGAATCCAATAACTTTGCATCTTTTGATGGCATAGCTCTTGGTTCACTTGTTACATTGACAATTTGTTCAGTGATAGCGTTTGTGATCATTGAAAGAAAGGCAAAGGATCCGTTAATACCACTCAGATTAATATCAGATAGGATTTTGCTACCCTCAAATATTATCCTCTTAGTTTTTGGAATCACAATGTTTATGATTTATCAAACCATACCTATTTTGGTAACTAGCCCAATACCTTTTGGATTCGGTGGGGAAGCAATGGATAGTGCAATGGTTCAATTGCCTTTCATGATAGTTTTCCTAATATTTGCTCCATCCTCTGGGTTTATAGTATCAAAAATAGGCAATTTCAAACCAATTGTTGTAGGAAGTGTTTTGACCACATTTGGTTTTGCTAGTCTATTTGCATTTCATGCAAATGAATTTTCAATTTCACTAAATTTGATAATAATCTCCGCAGGATTATCATTGACACAAGTAGGAGCTTTTAACATCACGTTACAGCATACACCACATCAGTATAGCGGAGTTTCAATAGGGATATCAGTAGTATTAGTTTTAATGGGTAGTTCCATAGGTCCGGTTATTGCATCAACTTATATGCAAGCTTTTCAAGAGTCAGTAATCGGCATTGGTGGACAATCATTTCCTTCTCAGTTATCGTATGATCTCATCTTTATAACTGCAACAATAATTTCTATGATATCCTTCCCCTGTATGATACTGTTGAAAAGAAGAACTAATCAAATTATCTCTAAAAGAATATGAGCTTAAATTCTCCAGTTATCGCACTATCCCAAAGTGCACCCGGATATCAAGTAAAAACCATTAATTAAAATTGGTTCCCTATTTTCAGGATTCCCGTACGAGATAATTTAAATATGAATCAAGAATTATGAATTATGAATTATGATTCCTGACCAATGCATATAACAGAAATCACATATCAAAATAGTTCAACGAATATATTTATTGGAATTCCATTAGCACGCATGCCAATTCTGATTTTACCATTCTCATAGGATATATCACCTATGCTGTCCTTTAATCCTCGTGATGCAAAATGCAAATGGTTACTTCGCAGGTTTATTTTGTAGGTTCCTTCATTTTCATTTAAGAGTCCAGACAAAAATATTAGGTGGCCCTCATCTTTCAATTCCTGAAGTTCTCTACAGACAGGTTTTATAATATTCCAAGCTTCTGATTCTGTTAGTTCTTTGGTCAATTCTAGTCAATAAATAAGACCCACTATTATTGGTTAAGATCGATTTGCCCGAGATCTCTTGATAAAGATAAAATGTCTAGCATTATAGATTCAACCAAAGTTTACAAATCTTCAACTAATACTATTAATAGTAATTTAATCAAACCGAATTTAATGTCTTAACAGCAATGGTAAGGAAGAAAATATTTAGTAGAATGAAGATTTCCGAAAAAAGATATTAGATTAATTTTAAAAACTTAAATCTATCTAGATATAAATATTTTGTAATAAACTCTCGATTTTTGTTATTTTTGGTATTACATAATCTATTTGTATTTAGTACCATCTAAAAACATTATAAATAGTGTATCACAATAATATAATTTTGATCAAAGTACATTAATTCAAAACATTCATGACCTTCAAGTAAATAAATGAAAGAGGTTAGTTCCTATTATTTCCTCGCCTTCTAATAACATCTAATTACCAAATCAAAATAAAACAATGAGAAAATTAATGAATACCCGGCGATGAGTTATAGTGTGAAAATTACAAACTTTGAGATTTCTGATATTCTTCGTAAGATTTCGTTTCTCATGGAGTTAGACAATGACAATGATGATAACAAGACTAATTTAAATTTCAAAAATAGAGCATATATTAGAGCAGCCGATCAAATTGATAACCTACAGCAAAGTATTGCATCTCTTTACGAGGAAAGAGGGATTAACGGATTATTACAAATTCCCTCTATTGGTAAAGCGATCTCTTCAAAAATAGAAGAATACATAAAAACAGGCAAGATTGAATATTACGAAAGATTAAAATCCAAATACCCCATAAAGATAGAGGACTTCGTTGGCTTAGAAGGAATAGGCCCGAGAACTTTGAGAGTAATAATTGACAAGTTACCAGTGAGAAATATCAGTGATTTAGAAAGGGTCGCTAGAGAAGGAAAGTTGAAAGGGATTTCAGGAATTTCAAAAATAAAAGAAGAAAAAATACTAAAGAGAATTGAATTACATAACATAGGCAAAAAAAGACATCTACTTGGAGATATTTATCCATTGGTAAAGCAGATAGAAAAATATTTAACAAATGTGGAAAACGTTTCTACGGCAACCGCAGTAGGATCCTTTAGAAGAATGAGTGAAACCATAGGTGATATAGATTTTCTGGTAGTTTCAGACAATCCAGATAAAGTAATTGACTCATTTGTAAATATGCCCGAAGTTAAAGAAATTCTAAGTAAAGGTAGTACTAAAGCATTTATTAAACTCAATAATGGATTGGATTCAGATTTATTGGTCGTTCCTAAAGAGAGTTATGGAGCCGGATTACAATATTTTACCGGAAGTAAGGAACATGGAATAGCTTTGCGAAGATTAGCACAATCCAAGGCGCTTCGCTTAAATGAATGGGGGTTATTTGATACTAAATC
>DATEOO010000001.1:0-2506 GCA_035274085.1 Candidatus Nitrosocosmicus sp. | reverse complement strand
TTTAACCTATCGTTACTTTATTTGTCACCTTAAAGATTTGTATGAGTTAAGTTGTTACAAAAACTGATAAAATCTATCCAATTCCATACTAGCAGTATGGCTCAAAAGATTCATAGCACCTCATGTCTTTGATATTGAGTTTTACATGACAAAAATACTTTTTTATCTGGGTTTTTTAGCCGGTAGAAAGATACTGTTCCTTAAGCTGTTATTCATTTTAATATAGAAGAGTAGATTCTCATTTTTTATCATATATCAAATTTCGCTAATCCTTCTACAGAGTACTATTCTCAGAGGAATGGGCGGTGGCCCAGAACCAATAGTAGAAAAATGTCATAATACCTATTTAGTAGTATGGTGATGGCTTTTACGTGGAATAATTTAAATTGTAAGCATTTATTAAATTAGATAAAACGTATATTAATTTCAAAGATCAATTCGAAATGGCCATTTGAAAAAAGAACTAGATGATATTTTTAGAGCATATATCGTGCAATTAATTATTGATAAAAAAACTGAGGAGGCACTGGAAAGTTTAAGTCGATTTTATCATATTAGACCCCCAGATATTGTTGTGGGTACCATCAAAGGAAAGAGAAGGACCGTATACGCAGTGTATGTTCAAAGGGAATCTAGAATTTATTGTATTAATTCAGAAATTTTTTACAATCCGTTCATAGTAATGCACGAATTCTATCATCACTTGCGCACCACTGCTGGCGTTCATAAGGGATCGGAAAAACATGCCAATACATATGCAAGACACTTTATTGAATCTTATAGAACTATTGTTAATTTGAGACAAAAAGAGGATGATCCATAGCTAACTCTTCGTTTTTTGAAAAATTGATTTGTAAGATCTCATAGTGGCCTTTGTTACACCTGTAAAATGTTGTTATTTTCCATTTTACGTGAAGTAAGCCAATATGCGTCTTTTCATAAACGATAACTAGTATGCATTTTCAATGAATCAAAGCTAAAAGTATATAATTGCTATAAGTCAAAGCAACTACAGCTTTTCTTAGTTTATTCTTATCTTTTTAAAAAGTAATCACACAAAGACCATTGGTTCATTGTTTTGTTTTTTTTAATTTCTAAAACTACTTTGCTAAAACAACCATTCACACTATGTATTGTAATATTCTATTGGTTGCCATTTTCGTATACTTATTGTTAGATACACAAAAATTATCGATCATCAGAATTTAATCATGATTTACATTTTGATTCAATTACATCCAAATGATATACAGGTTATGATCACTTGATCCCAATTTGGAATATCTAATGTTATGTGATAGTCTTTTATTTTTTCCTCTGGCAAATCATCATAAACCTAAAATATTGAAACTGAGCTACCTAAATAATAATAATAATTGAATGAATTGTTATTCTTTGTTGGTTGTAAAAAGTTCTTTGCACAAATGTATTATCCTGGTTTGATGACTTATAGCTTTAATTACATTCATATTAAATGCAAAATGGTTATTTATGGAATTGATTCAGTGGAATGATTATTGCTGTTATCATATATGCATGACACTATTTGTTAGACCCATTAGTTTCTATCAATACAATTGAGTCTGATACTCTAATCCTTTAAAAATATCAGTGCAGAGTTTTCACAAGCCTGATTCTCAAGAAGTTATATAACTCAAAATGTTCTTTTAGGACTGATGGTAGAAAGCAGATAATCACCCTCCGAGGAAAAATACGAAAAGACAATGAGGAAAAAATGTCCTGTTTATTGATAAAGTTTGACTTACTGCTGTAAATTCATGGATGTGAATCGTTTCCTTGGTTTGTTAATAATATTAAATTACTTATTATCTACCAAATCAAATGATGAGATAAATGAGAATGGTTCGAGTGTAAATATTAATTGATCAAGATAGCGATATAGTAATTAATTACAGGTGGTATTATAATAATAATTTGCTTAATACTACTACGTTGGTTATTTGACATATTAACATTCTTACTATAAAAAATATTGTACATTTTTTTAAGTAATGAGTTATCAAACTCCTTTATTATATAATGCTATTACTTCTTGAATGATAAAGATTTTATCATTAAGTGTGCTACTAATATTGATAGTACTAATTATAAGTGGACCGACTTCGCATTTAGTTTATTATCAAACCGTTACTGCTCAAAGATCACATAGTTACGAAGGTAGTAGCTCAAATTTTGATATAAATAGCATGTTTAATAATCTTCAAAACAATCTTCTAAATCCAATCAATGGATTGAATTCCGAAAATACTAAACTACAAGCATCACATAGTTACGAAGGTAGTAGCTCAAATTTTGATATAAATAGTATGTTTAATAATCTTCAAAACAGTCTTACCGATCCCCTGGGACAAGTTGACATAACATTTCCCCCGAAACCCACTGACTCTATGGTGCCTGTAAATCAACCAAGCTCCACTGACTCTATGGTGCCTGTAAATCAACCAAGCTCCACTGACTCTATGGTGCCTGTAAATCAACCAAGCTC